>NZ_CP192507.1:12500-167500 GCF_050613145.1 Lysinibacillus sp. LZ02
ACGGTGGATGCCTTGGCACTAGGAGTCGATGAAGGACGGCACTAACACCGATATGCCTCGGGGAGCTGTAAGTAAGCTTTGATCCGGGGATTTCCGAATGGGGGAACCCACTACGTTTAATCGCGTAGTACCTTTACGTGAATTCATAGCGTACTGGAGACAGACCCAGGGAACTGAAACATCTAAGTACCTGGAGGAAGAGAAAGAAAATTCGATTCCCTGAGTAGCGGCGAGCGAAACGGGAAGAGCCCAAACCAAGAGGCTTGCCTCTTGGGGTTGTAGGACACTCTATACGGAGTTACAAAGGCATGTATTAGGCGAAGCGACTTGGAAAGGTCCGCCAGAGCAGGTAATAGCCCTGTAGTCGAAAGTACATGCCCTCCAGAGTGGATCCTGAGTACGGCGGAACACGTGAAATTCCGTCGGAATCCGGGAGGACCATCTCCCAAGGCTAAATACTACCTAGTGACCGATAGTGAACCAGTACCGTGAGGGAAAGGTGAAAAGCACCCCGGGAGGGGAGTGAAAGAGAACCTGAAACCGTGTGCCTACAAGTAGTTAGAGCCCGTTAATGGGTGATAGCGTGCCTTTTGTAGAATGAACCGGCGAGTTACGATTACGTGCGAGGTTAAGTTGTGAAGACGGAGCCGCAGCGAAAGCGAGTCTGAATAGGGCGATGTAGTACGTGGTCGTAGACCCGAAACCAGGTGATCTACCCATGTCCAGGGTGAAGGTGAGGTAACACTCACTGGAGGCCCGAACCCACGCACGTTGAAAAGTGCGGGGATGAGGTGTGGGTAGCGGAGAAATTCCAATCGAACCTGGAGATAGCTGGTTCTCTCCGAAATAGCTTTAGGGCTAGCCTCGTGATGAGAATACCGGAGGTAGAGCACTGTTTGGACTAGGGGGGCATCTCGCTTTACCGAATTCAGACAAACTCCGAATGCCGGATATTTATGCACGGGAGTCAGACTGCGAGTGATAAGATCCGTAGTCAAAAGGGAAACAGCCCAGACCACCAGCTAAGGTCCCAAAGTAATCGTTAAGTGGAAAAGGATGTGGCGTTGCTTAGACAACCAGGATGTTGGCTTAGAAGCAGCCATCATTTAAAGAGTGCGTAATAGCTCACTGGTCGAGTGACGCTGCGCCGAAAATGTATCGGGGCTAAACGATTCACCGAAGCTGTGGATTCACACCGTTGGTGTGAGTGGTAGGAGAGCGTTCTAACTGCGCTGAAGTCAGACCGGAAGGACTGGTGGAGCGGTTAGAAGTGAGAATGCCGGTATGAGTAGCGAAAGACAGGTGAGAATCCTGTCCACCGTATGACTAAGGTTTCCTGAGGAAGGCTCGTCCGCTCAGGGTTAGTCGGGACCTAAGCCGAGGCCGACAGGCGTAGGCGATGGACAACAGGTTGATATTCCTGTACTACCTCCCCACCGTTTGAGAAATGGGGGGACGCAGAAGGGTAGGGTAAGCAGAGCGTTGGTTGTCTCTGTTCAAGCAGTAAGGTGTGTACGTAGGCAAATCCGCGTACTAATACATTGAGCTGTGATGACGAGTCCGTATGGACGAAGTTCCTGATCTCACGCTGCCAAGAAAAGCCTCTATCGAGGTGGGAGGTACCCGTACCGCAAACCGACACAGGTAGTCGAGGAGAGAATCCTAAGGTGTGCGAGAGAACTCTCGTTAAGGAACTCGGCAAAATGACCCCGTAACTTCGGGAGAAGGGGTGCTCTGGTAGGGTGAAAGCCCGAGAGAGCCGCAGTGAATAGGCCCAGGCGACTGTTTAGCAAAAACACAGGTCTCTGCAAAACCGTAAGGTGACGTATAGGGGCTGACGCCTGCCCGGTGCTGGAAGGTTAAGAGGAGTGGTTAGCGCAAGCGAAGCTATGAATTGAAGCCCCAGTAAACGGCGGCCGTAACTATAACGGTCCTAAGGTAGCGAAATTCCTTGTCGGGTAAGTTCCGACCCGCACGAAAGGCGTAACGATCTGGGCACTGTCTCAACGAGAGACTCGGTGAAATTATAGTACCTGTGAAGATGCAGGTTACCCGCGACAGGACGGAAAGACCCCGTGGAGCTTTACTGTAGCTTGATATTGAAATTTGGTGCAACTTGTACAGGATAGGTAGGAGCCAGAGAAACCGGAGCGCTAGCTTCGGTGGAGGCGTCGGTGGGATACTACCCTGGTTGTACTGAATTTCTAACCCATGCCCCTTAGCGGGGTAGGAGACAGTGTCAGGCGGACAGTTTGACTGGGGCGGTCGCCTCCTAAAAGGTAACGGAGGCGCCCAAAGGTTCCCTCAGAATGGTTGGAAATCATTCGTAGAGTGTAAAGGCACAAGGGAGCTTGACTGCGAGACCTACAAGTCGAGCAGGGTCGAAAGACGGGCTTAGTGATCCGGTGGTTCCGCATGGAAGGGCCATCGCTCAACGGATAAAAGCTACCCCGGGGATAACAGGCTTATCTCCCCCAAGAGTCCACATCGACGGGGAGGTTTGGCACCTCGATGTCGGCTCATCGCATCCTGGGGCTGTAGTCGGTCCCAAGGGTTGGGCTGTTCGCCCATTAAAGCGGTACGCGAGCTGGGTTCAGAACGTCGTGAGACAGTTCGGTCCCTATCCGTCGTGGGCGTAGGAAATTTGAGAGGAGCTGTCCTTAGTACGAGAGGACCGGGATGGACATACCGCTGGTGTACCAGTTGTCGTGCCAACGGCATCGCTGGGTAGCTATGTATGGACGGGATAAGTGCTGAAAGCATCTAAGCATGAAGCCCCCCTCAAGATGAGATTTCCCATTACGCAAGTAAGTAAGACCCCTGAAAGACGATCAGGTAGATAGGTTCGAGGTGGAAGTGTGGCGACATATGGAGCTGACGAATACTAATCGGTCGAGGACTTAACCACATTTTGTGAATTGCACAATGCACCGTTTATCCAGTTTTGAAAGAACAACTTCTTTCTTAAAAGAGAGCTTCAAGACACAAGTAGTACAAGGAAGCAAATGAGTGAATGAAGGAGCGTACCTATGTACGTGACTGATTGAACGAATGTAGCTGACGCAGTAATACGCCGTGTATTGGAGGTCGACCATAGTCTAGTGATGATGGCAAAGAGGTCACACCCGTTCCCATACCGAACACGGAAGTTAAGCTCTTTAGCGCCGATGGTAGTTGGGGGCTTCCCCCTGTGAGAGTAGGACATCGCTAGGCACACGAAAGACTCGATGATATCGAGTCTTTTTTATTATTAATTAATACTTTTATAAGGTTTTATTATTTAATACTATTGATTTTTGTAGTGTGAATTTTATGAGTGGAAGACAGTGGCTTTAGTGGAAAAAGCGTGTGTTTATAGTGTAAATGCTAGCATATTAACAGCATTGTTTAGTAGATGTGCAACAGGCTAGTTAATAGTGTTTTTTGATAAATATATAATAGCGATAGAAAATGAGATAATTAAGAATATGGCGTTTGGTGGCAAGATCTTTTAATCTATATTATATTTAGCTGAGAAGGTCTAGCGCTTATTCTTATTGTGTTCTAGAACGTAAAGTAACTAATATTCTACAAAATAAAAAGAAACATCAATATCAACATCTGTTCTTGATTAAAAAGGAAGATGCATATAAAAGTACATATTTTAAGTTTACATAGCTAATATCATTTCTTGGGAAATATTTTCTGTTCATTTATTAACTAATGAATTCGTAATGAGCAAAAATACACCTTAAAAATACCAGATAAATATTAATATCATAGCCTTCGCGCTTCGCTACAATCTATACAGGAGCTAAAACAGGTTACGCCTGTTTTAGCTCCTGATGTGCATGCTTAGTCGCAAAGTAAAGCTTGGCTCCTATGGCTATGGTGCGCTACGGCAAAATCGATAAAGGAGTGAAGGCTAAAACCATCACGTCCTGTGACCATTTATCTGCGCGAAAGCAACGCGCCTTCGTGACCACATCATATTGGTCTCAAGATTCCATATGAGCGATGAGGAGGCTTGATGCTCGATCATGGAAAGTAGTGGTTATTGAAATAGTAATATATGTTTGGGCAATTGCTCGTTATAAGTAATAAAAATACTTTATATATAAACATATTTGTATACTTTATTCTTTATTTTCTTTAGTTAAGTAATATTGTGATCCTTTCAGTTAAAACGAAGTGGAGTGGTAAATAATATATAAGGAAGGGCTTACAATAGTCTGAATTGTTTTTCTTTTCTAAGATTCTTGACACCGACTGTCGACGTTGTTAACCTTACAATAATATTCTTTTACGTAGGAGGAATTTTTCGAAATGTGGGAAACGAAATTTGTTAAAGAAGGTTTAACATTTGATGATGTATTATTAGTACCAGCACATTCAGAGGTATTACCAAAAGATGTTGATTTATCTGTGCAGCTAACACCAAAAATTAAATTAAATATCCCAATGGTAAGTGCAGGTATGGATACAGTTACTGAATCGAAAATGGCGATTGCAATGGCGCGTCAAGGTGGTATTGGTATTATCCATAAAAACATGAGCATTGATGAACAAGCGGAAGAAGTAGAAAAAGTAAAACGTTCAGAAAATGGCGTTATTACAAATCCGTTTTTCCTAACACCAGAGCATCAAGTATTCGATGCAGAGCATTTAATGGGTAAATACCGCATTTCGGGTGTTCCTATCGTAAATAACATGGACGATCAAAAACTAGTAGGGATTATCACAAACCGTGACTTACGTTTCATTGATGATTATTCTTTAAAGATTGATGATGTAATGACAAAATCAGATTTAATTACTGCACCAGTTGGCACAACATTAGAAGATGCAGAAAAAATCTTACAGCAACATAAAATTGAAAAATTACCGATTGTTGATGATGAAGGTAAATTAACAGGTTTAATCACAATTAAAGATATTGAAAAAGTAATTGAATTCCCAAATGCAGCAAAAGACAAACATGGTCGCTTAGTAGTCGGTGCAGCTGTGGGCGTATCAAAAGATACAATGGTGCGTATTCAAAAGCTAGTCGAAGCACAGGTAGACATCGTCGTAATTGATACAGCACATGGTCACTCACAAGGTGTATTAAATACAATTAAAGATATCCGTGCTGCTTATCCAGAGCTTGAAATTATTGCTGGTAACGTAGCAACAGCTGAAGGGACACGCGCATTATTTGAAGCAGGTGCGGATGTAGTAAAAGTAGGTATTGGCCCTGGTTCGATTTGTACAACACGTGTTGTAGCAGGTGTTGGTGTACCACAAATTACTGCTATATATGATGCAGCGAGCGTGGCGCGTGAGCAGGGTAAATCGATTATTGCTGATGGTGGTATTAAATACTCTGGTGATATCGTAAAAGCATTAGCGGCTGGTGGGCACGTTGTAATGCTTGGTTCATTACTTGCTGGTACGTCTGAATCGCCAGGTGAAACAGAAATCTTCCAAGGTCGTCGTTTCAAAGTTTACCGTGGTATGGGTTCATTAGGTGCAATGGAAAAAGGATCAAAAGATCGTTACTTCCAAGAAGATGCGAAAAAATTAGTGCCAGAAGGTATCGAAGGACGTCTTCCTTATAAAGGACCATTAGCTGATACAATTCACCAATTAATTGGTGGTGTTCGTGCAGGTATGGGGTACTGTGGTACAGCAAACTTACAAGATTTACGCGAAAACTCACAATTCATCCGCATGACAGGTGCAGGTCTTCGTGAATCACATCCACATGATGTGCAAATTACGAAAGAATCGCCAAACTATTCAATTTCATAAGAAGAAATGATTATGAAAATGTTTTTATATCGGCTGAGTAGAGGAAAGCAGATTTACGTGATCTCAGCGCAGTAGTAAGCAGTATACATCTCTAGATATCAAAGAAATTATGCTTCTTTAGATTAATTGGAACTTTTCCACTCCTTTACCGTCAAAATTAGAAGGTAAAGGAGTGTTTTTTGTTAGGAACTTAACGCACTTCACGGTGTTTATGTTAAAATGTCGAGGACGACACTAGAATTTTGGAGGTAGCTTTGTGAAAAAGAAAATTGTTAGTTTACTAATGATTCCGCTTTTAATGGTAAGTATGTTTGCACCCATGTCGCAAGCAAGTGCGGAAACAGATTTAGGGTTAACAGTAGATGCAGCAATTTTAATTGATGCTGAATCGGGAAAAATATTATATGAACAAAATGCAGATACATCTTTAGGTATTGCAAGTATGACGAAAATGATGACGGAGTATTTGCTATTAGATGCAATTAAAGAAGGAACAGTTTCATGGGATCAAGAGTATCGTGTAACGGAGTATACATACAAAGTATCCCAAGATCGTGCATTAAGTAATGTTCCACTTCGCGCAGATGGCACATATACAATTCGTGAATTATATGAAGCAATGGTCATTTATAGTGCAAACGCAGCGACAATTGCCATTGCAGAAACAATTGCAGGTACAGAAACTGAATTTCTTAAATTAATGAATGCGAAGGCAGAAGAGCTAGGTTTAGAAGGGTATAAATTCGTTAATTCATCAGGTTTAAATAACGTGAACCTTTATGGTATGCATCCAACTGGTACAGGTGCTGAAGATGAAAACGTAATGCCTGCAAAATCAGTAGCGAAATTGGCGTATCATTTATTAAAAGATCATCCTGAAGTACTAGAAACATCAAAAATTGCGAAAAAGACATTCCGTGAAGGTACAGATGATGCAATTGAAATGTCAAACTGGAACTTCATGTTACCAGGTTTAGTATTTGAATATGCGGGTGTAGATGGTTTAAAAACAGGTACAACTAATTTTGCTGGACATTGTTTTACAGGAACAGCAGAACGTAATGGTACACGTTTAATTGCCGTTGTTATGAAAGCTGTTGATTCTAAAGGTGTTGGTTCATACGAAGCACGTTTTGATGCAACAGCAAAGCTATTTGACTACGGTTTTAGCCAGTTCACAAAACAAGAGTTGGTACCAGCCGACTATGTAATAGAAGATCAAAAAACAATCCCTGTTACAAAAGGGAAAGAAGATAGTGTAGGTATTGCGACAAAAGAAGATTTATCATTTATGATCAAATCGAGTGATAAGGATGCATATACTACTAAATTAGTGTTAGATGAAAAAGAGCTGGAAGCAGAAGTAAAAGAAGGTACTGTTGTCGGGAAGCTTGTAGTAGAGCGTAAAGAAGGCGCTGATTATGGTTTTATTGACGGTACGGAGCTTTCAGTCGATGTGGTGACAACAAGTGATGTAGAGCGTGCTGGTGCTGTTTCACTATTCTTCCAAGGTGTAGGGAATTTCTTTGGTAACCTTTGGGGTAGTGTAACAGGATTTGTAGGCGGTTTATTCTAATCTTTATATGAAAATAAGAAACACACAATTTCCGAATAGGATTGTGTGTTTTTTATTTGCTTCATACATAAGCTAAAGCAGAAGGAGTGAGAAAATGTGTGGAATTACCGGTTGGGTGAATTGGCGTAATGAAATAGGTGAGCAAATGCATATTGTTCAAGCTATGACAGAAACGCTTGCGCATCGAGGACCAGATCAGATGAATGTGATGAATCTAAGGAATGCCGTACTTGGTCATCAGCGTCTTGCTGTCATTGATTTAGAAGGCGGTCGTCAACCAATGCAGAAAACGGTTGGGAACCGTACGTATACGCTTGTTTACAACGGGGAGCTGTATAATACAGACAACGTGCGAAATCAGTTGAAAGAGAAAGGATATACGTTTTCCACAACTTCTGATACGGAAGTATTATTAACTGCGTATATTGAATGGCGAGAAGCCTGTCCGTTATATGTAAATGGCATTTTTGCATTTGGGGTATGGTGTGAGGAAGAAAAGTCGTTCTTCTTATGTCGGGATCGTTTAGGTGTAAAGCCATTATTTTATACGGAACGACCAGGTGAAATTGCTTTTGCTTCGGAAATAAAGGCGCTACTTTGCCACCCTCATGTAAAGCCTGTAGTAGATATACAAGGTCTAGCCGGATTATTGAGCATTGGGCCATCGCGTATTTTAGGTACAACAGTCTTTAAAGAGATTGTAGAGTTAAAGCCTGCCCATTATTTAACCATTACACCGCACGAGAAAAAACTGGTGCGGTATTGGGATGTGGAAGATAAGGCACATACACATAGTGAGCAAGAAACGATTGAGCAAGTTCGAACGTTGTTAAAAGCGGCGATTGAACGCCAACTGGTTAGTGATGTACCTCTTTGTACATTTTTATCAGGGGGTCTTGATTCCAGTTATATTACAGCCATTGCTGCGAATGCGTATCAGGCTAGTGGAAGCATACTACACACATATTCTGTCGACTTTGAAGAAAGTGAATTATTCTTTAAGAAAAATGATTTCCAAGTTTCGCGTGATGCATACTGGATTCAATTAATGCGTAATCAATTTAAAACGGAACACCATGAAGTGATTTTATCTCAAGAATCATTAGTGGAAGCACTATTGGATGCGATGAAATTAAAAGACTACCCAAGTATGGCTGATATTGATAGTTCTCTTTTATTATTCTGTCATGAAATCAAAAAGGAATTCACAGTGGCCTTGTCAGGGGAGTGTGCCGATGAATTATTTGGTGGGTATCCGTGGTTTTTTGCCCCTACTAGCCATTTCCCTTGGATTCGTTCTATTAAAGAACGTGAATCATTATTAAACACATCTTGGCAACAAAAATTACAGCTAGAAAGTTTTTTAACAGAAACATATGAAGCAGCTCTGACAGAAGTGCCAGTCGTGGAGGGCGAAAGTAAAGAGGAGCAAGAACGGAGACAATTGTTTTATTTAAATAATATGTTCTTTATGCAGACCTTATTAGAGCGTAAAGACCGGATGAGCATGGGAGCAAGTTTGGAAGTACGCGTACCGTTTGCAGATCATCATTTAGTGGAATACGTTTGGAATATTCCATGGGCATTAAAAACAGTTGGCGGACATGAGAAAGGGATTTTACGAAAAGCAGCGGAAGGGTTGTTGCCAAAGGAAATTATATGGAGGAAGAAAAACCCATATCCGAAAACGTACCATCCTGCATATACAAAAGCGGTGCAAACATTAATGGCAGAGTGCTTAGCAGATTCATCTAGTATTTTATATGAGTTTTTTGATAAAGCACAGCTGCAACAATTGCTCACAACAGGTGGCGCCTCCTTTAAAAAGCCTTGGTTTGGACAGTTAATGGCAGGACCTCAATTGCTTGCTTATTTTGTGCAGCTGCATCATTGGGTGAAGCATTATAAAGTGGAATTCGTTTCATAAAACGCCTGCATTAGCGCATGGATAGATGCTTCAATCTTGTCTAATGGAATACCACCAAATCCTAAAATAAACGTAGGATGGTGATAAGAAAGCGGTGTAAGCATATAACGCGTAATCGGCTGGATGTAGAGTCCCGATTGAACAGCACAAGCTTGTAGCTCTTTTTCCGAACGGTGATGCGGTATCGATAATAATATGTGCATCCCTGCACTATCCCCGCTTATGATGACATCTGGATAATATTTTGAGAACACCGAAATCAATTTATCATGCTTTTTTCGATAAATTTTCCGCATACGATTTAAATGTTTAGAGAAATGCCCATCGCTCATAAAATTAGCCAATAGATGCTGATCAAAGCGTGGTACAGTGGCTGAATAATAGCTAAATACCTCTTTATATTTTGGTAACAAGGAAAGCGGCAATACTAAATAAGCGACACGCAATGAGGGCATAATGGATTTTGAAAATGTACTCATATAAATGACACGTTCTCCTTGATCGAGCCCTAGGAGTGCAGGGATTGGCTTTCCGATATAACGAAACTCACTATCATAATCATCTTCAATAATATAGCGTGCTGACATTTGCGCTGCCCAATTTAATAGTTGCGTACGGCGGGTGGCGGATAAGACAGCACCAGTTGGGAATTGATGAGACGGTGTAATATACACAAGGTGTGCCTCACTTTTTTCGAGTTCATCCACAATTAGCCCATCTATATCTACTGAAATGGGAATCGCGCGGCTCTGGATATGTGCTTTTGGAATAGCTGAATAGCCTGGGTTTTCGAGTGCAATTTTCGCATCCTCATCAAATAAACGTAAAATCATTGGGAGTAGCTGTTCTGTCCCGGAACCAATCACAATTTGCTCTGGGCTGCAATGAATACCTCTAGATTCATACAAGTAGCGTGCAATTTCTATGCGAAGTGCGAGTTCGCCTTGAGGATGTCCGGCTTGCAAAAGGTTTTTAGATGATTCATCGAAAATATCTTTTGCGTATTTACGCCATATTTGAAATGGAAAGCCATCTTCATCGATTTTGCCCGGTGAAAAATCATATTGGTAAGAACGGGGTTCATCTATTTGGGCTACTGTTGGCGCTGCTACTTTTTCTACGTATGGTAATTCATCGATTTCCTCCACAAAATAACCAATGCGTGGTTTTGACATAATATAGCCTTCTGCAAGTAGCTGCCCATAAGCAAGTTCTACCGTCGTTTGGCTAATATTTAGAAAATCGCTCAGTGTTCGTTTGGAAGGAAGTTTTGTACCGACAGCAATATTCTTTTGAATAATCGCTTGTTTTAAATTTAAATAAAGTTGCTCGTAAAGCGGCTTATCATCATATTTATCGAGTGTTAAAAACAATAAGTCCATTTTCTAATCTCCTTGACTTGTTTATTTTCTGTTAAAAACAGTATAACAAAATGGTCATAACTAGAACTTGCAAAATCGAATGACCTATAGTACATTAGGGTTAAATTTATAAATATGTAATGCGATGATAGGAAATAGTAGCAAGCACGTTTTTTCTAGAGAGTCAGCGGTCGGTGGAAGCTGATAAAAGCACTTGTGAATCCGTCCTGGAGTTGCCTCGCTGAATGATAAGTAGGCGTAGGCCGGCAATGAAGCCGTTATTTGATAAGTGGAACAGATTCGTCTGTTCAATTAGGGTGGCAACGCGGGTAGCTCTCGTCCCTTTGTGGGATGGGGGCTTTTTTGCGTTTTTTTCATTATTCATCCATTAGTAAATTTTATTCGGAGGTTGAAAAAATGTTAGATATTAAACGTGTCCGTGATAACTTTGAAGAAGTGAAAAATATGCTTCTTACACGTAATGAAGATTTAGGGAACTTAGATGAATTCGAAGCATTAGATGCAAAACGTCGTGAATTAATCGCTAAAACAGAAGTATTAAAAGCAGAGCGTAATAAAGTATCAGAGCAAATTTCTGTCATGAAACGCAACAAAGAAGATGCAACAGAAGTAATCGCACGTATGCGTGAAGTAGGCGATGAAATTAAAGCATTAGACGCAGAGCTTCGTGAAGTAGAAGAAAAATTCGATTACATGATGATGCGTCTACCAAATATTCCGCATGAATCTGTACCGGTTGGCGAAACAGAAGATGATAATGTAGAAGTTTACACTTGGGGTGAGAAACCAACATTTGATTTCGAGCCAAAACCGCACTGGGATGTTGCAACAGATTTAGAAGTAGTAGATTTTGAGCGTGCTGGGAAAGTAACGGGGAGCCGTTTCTTATTTTACCGTGGTTTAGGTGCTCGATTAGAGCGTGCGTTAATGAGCTTCATGATGGACTTACATGCTGAGGAGCATGGCTATGAGGAAATGCTACCACCAGTCATTATTAACCGCGATTCTTTAACGGGTACAGGACAATTACCAAAGTTTGAAGAGGACGTATTCAAGCTTGAAGGCTTAGATTACTTCATGGCACCGACGGCTGAAGTACCGGTAACAAACTTCTACCGCGATGAAATTTTAGATGGTGACATGCTACCAAAAGGTTTTTCAGCATACAGCTCTTGTTTCCGTTCAGAAGCAGGTTCAGCTGGTCGTGATACACGCGGATTAATTCGTCAGCATCAGTTTAACAAAGTAGAGTTAGTACGTTTTGTAAAGCCAGAAGAATCTTATGAACAATTAGAGCTATTAACAGGTCATGCGGAAAAAGTACTTCAATTATTAAACTTGCCTTACCGCAAACTATTAATGAATACTTCTGACCTTGGCTTTACAGCTGCGAAGAAATATGATCTTGAAGTTTGGTTCCCAACACAAGATATGTACCGTGAAATTTCTTCTTGTTCAAACTTTGAAGATTTCCAAGCGCGCCGTGCTAACATTCGTTTCCGCCGCGAACAAGGGGCAAAACCTGAATTTGTGCACACGTTAAATGGCTCAGGGTTAGCCGTTGGTCGTACAGTAGCGGCAATTTTAGAAAATTACCAACAAGCCGACGGAAGCGTGAAAATTCCTGAAGCATTAGTACCATACATGGGCGGGAAAACAGTGATAGCACCGGCTACAAACTAATTAGATGAAGGGTTCTCACATTTACGTGAGGCCCTTTTTTTACAAATTGGAGGGGGAACATGGAGGTTTTAAAATTTGAGAGCTTACCTAGAGAAATCTTAGATGGTATACAGGTAGTACATCAGCATGTATTTGAAGGAGATAGATTGAAAGAAAGTAAATTGGACAATAAACAAGGATTTCTTGCATTTGTTAGTATGGAAGATGGTATTATAACGGGCTTTAAGCTTGGTTATGAAGTAGAAGAAGGGGTATTTTATAGTTGGTTAGGTGGTGTGCACCCCGCATACCAGAACCGTGGTATTGCAAGTATTTTAATGAAAGCACAGCATGAGGAATGTAAAAAACGAGGGTATCAGCGAGTACGTACGTATAGTAGAAATGAAAGAAAAACAATGCTTATTCTCAATATTAAACATGGTTTTGATGTGCTTGAGACATTGATCGATGCTAAAGGAAGGCATAAGATCGTATTAGAAAAAAACTTAAATAATGACTAGATAAATTGAATGCATCCTTTACAGGAGCTATTCACGTTTGCTGTAGCACACTAGAAGCCAAGATTTCTTTGCGACTAAGCATGCGCGTCAGGAACAGGAGCTAAAACAGGAAGGACCTGTTTTAGCTCCTGTATAGGCTGTAGTGAAGCGTAAAGGCTACGATATAACTGACAGCTATAGGCTTATGCCGCTAGTGCAAGTGCTGAATTTTTTATCTTTCCTGACATGTTGATGCTATTTCTTTATTGAATTTCTAATCGTACTTCTTTATTTAGACTATTTAATACAGGGGATTTTAATAAAGCAATGTTTGCAATTTGTGCTAATTGTTCTTTAGAAGCATCAGCATTTACTGTTAAAGTAATGATTGGATTTAAAATGCCCCCATCGCCTTCCTCAATACCTAGAAATACTGCTGCATTTAATTCCGCTTCAATTTTAACATCTACACTTTCTAATTTAATGCCGTTTTGACTGGCCATTACTTCAAACGTAATAGCAAAACAACTTCCCGCTGCCCCTATCAGGTATTCGACAGGGTTAGGCGCTTTATCTGTACCCCCTAATGTTTCAGGTTCATCCATCAAAAATGAATCGAAGTCACGGATTGTCACTTTATTTTGAACGCCCGTTTGCCATTGGATATGAGCATGCCAATCTTTCATTTTTAAATGTGGATTTTCTTTTAATGCATTTGCTGTTTGTTGCACAATATCTAGTGAAATTTCATTCATGCTAGATCCTCCTCAATAGTTATTTCACCTAGATAGTACAGCAATCTAACGTAGGCTGTATGTAAGCCTCCTTACATACGCTATATTTTTTTATCATTTTTAATCCAAATACGTTGATTTTCCTGTTTGACGTTTCCTGTTTGGATCAATTTATTCAGTAAAAATGTCACGGTTTCTCTTGTGGAAGCAATCATTCCGGCGAGATTGCCATGTGTAAGAAATTCAGGTAAAGGGTACCACTCTTTAGTGCTGTCCTCTTTATTTGATAATTTGTTTAATAAAAAGAGTAGCCGTTCCTCCACTTTTCCATAAGCTACTTGTTCTAAAATTTCAATGGTTTCCTGTAGTCTATTTGAAAAATAGTGAAGTAAAGTCATTAATAACTCTTGATTTTGTTGAATTTCTTTTTTTACTTCGCTTTTCTGGATAGCGATGACTTTCACTTCAGTTAAGGCTTTCGCAAATAATTGACTTTCCTTATCGGAAAAAATTTGTAGTAAATCAATTAAATCACCTTCTGATAAAATCCCTAATACACATTCTTTTCCTTCCAAATGTATATGGAATATGCGAGCATGACCTTCCACAATTAAATAAACAGAATCCGATAATTGACCAGGTGTACAAATAAATTCACCTTTTTTAAAAGTAAAAATATTTTCTTTAGCCTTCCATTTTTCAACTTGAGCTGTTGAAAAGAGATGGATTAGATTGGTTGGGTATAAATATTGATTATCCGACATGAATTGTTGCTCCTTTAGCTGGCTTTCTCTCTTAATTCTTTCGAAAAATAACAAAAGGGAAAGATGGGTTTCATTGATGTAAATGTATCTACTGTAGCCCATAGAGGTAACTAGGCTTTTTTCCAATATACGATAAAACGATTCGGAGTAACAAAGATGTGGATTGAGCCTCTTGTTAAATGAATAAAATAGCAATCCTCTCGAAAGAAATTGCTATTTCAGTAGTATTATTCAAGATTTGTCTCGGCTATATGTTCGGCCGCTTTCCGTGCTCGTTTCTCGGCTTTTTTTCGTTCGCGTAATGCGCGGAAAAAGTCTGTTAAAATTTGGCCGCATTCTTCGGCTAATACGCCTTCTGTTACGTCACACTCATGATTAAAACGAGCATCATTCAATAACCGGTATAACGAATCCACACATCCTGCTTTTACGTCACGTGCCCCGTATACAACACGGGGAATACGGGACTGCAAAATAGCCCCTGCACACATGGGACAAGGCTCTAGCGTGACGTAAAGCGTTGTTTCTTCTAAACGCCAGCTCCCTAATATTTCACAGGCTTGCTGGATTGCCATGAGCTCGGCATGTGTCACGGCATTTTGTGTTGTTTCACGTAAATTGGATGCAGCTGCAATAATTTCTCCTTTATGTACAATTACCGCGCCAATCGGTACTTCCCCGAGTGCACCCGCTTTTTGTGCTTCTTTTAGTGCCAGTTGCATAAACTGACGGTCTTGTTCAAATACGTTCATACTAATCGCTCCTTCCCCACAGTGTAGCATTGCTTACACACTTGTTCCAATAGTAACTCATGGTAAGATGAAAGAAAGGGAGGATAGAAAGATGCACCCACAATTTACAACATTAGCAGCAGCAGATGCTTATTTTCAACGTGAACGACTATCGCTTGACATTGCTTATGAGGAAAAGCTAACGATGCTAGAGAAAAATGCAAACAATGTACTAGTTACATTAAAAACAAGGTACGAATTGCAAGTAGAAGATGTAAAGCAATCCACGATTCATAAAATAGAAGAACTTAAAAACAATAGTGAAAAAGCGCAAAAACAAATTAATGTATTATTTCAAAATAAACGAGAGACGTTATTACAAGAGCAGGAAGAGCAAAAACAACAATGGGTTCAAAAAATAAATACCCGAAAGGAATCCTATTTACAAGAGAAGCTAGAACAAGAACGTTTATTATTTGAAACATTTAGTACTGCACAAAAATCGGCTCTTTCAAATTATGAACAGCTCATTCGTTTACGTGAACAATTTTTAGACGATCTCGAAAAAATAAATGAGGAATTCGAAGAGGATATCGAACAAGTACAAGATACATTAGAGGACAAGCTTAGTGATTTGGAACAAGTATTTGAAGAAGAGTTATATGCATTCGAAGAAACAGCGGAAGCGAGCTATGAAAAGTTGGAAGATCAGTTAGCAGAAGCGATTGAAACAGTGGAACAAGAAGCAGAGGAAGAGCAAGAACGGCTCTATGAGGAATTTTTAAAGAAGGAAGAGGAAATTGAGCACCGCTTTGATGTAGAACGGGAAAAATTAGAGCAACAATTGGACGAACAAATGCAACAACTGGAACAACGACAAGAGGAAGTGTATGCTACGTTTGATTGAATGGCTCGATAATATTTCGAACATTTCGTTTATATAAAACTGGAATAGTTTGTTTTGTTGCCAGTTTAGCAACTATGTTAAAATGAAAAGCACTGACTAACAATAAAAGGGGGAGCTTCTAGTGTCGATGCCGTTTATTACAGTAGAAGGTCCGATTGGCGTTGGGAAAACGTCTTTATCAAAAGCGATTGCACAACACTATCATTACCATCTATTAAAGGAAATCGTTGAAGAGAATCCGTTTTTAGGGAAATTCTATGAAAATATCGATGAGTGGAGCTTCCAAACTGAAATGTTTTTCCTTTGTAATCGATATAAACAACTATCGGATATCAAGCAACACTTCTTCACAAATCAATCAGCTGTAGTGGCAGATTATCATATTTTTAAAAATTTAATTTTTGCTAAGCGTACATTAAAATCTTCCGAATACGATAAATACGAAGCGATTTACAACATTTTAACCGCTGATATGCCTGTACCGAATATGGTCATTTATCTGCATGCGAGCATCGATACGTTAATGAATCGAATTGCTAAGCGTGGGCGTGATGTGGAAAAGATGATTTCACGTGATTATATAGAGCAGCTTGCAAACGATTATCATGCGTTTATTGGTCATTTTGAAAAAATGCATCCTGAAATCCCTGTTATTCAGTTAAATGGGGACGAGTTTGATTTTGTCGAGCGCGAAGAAGATCTACAAGCTATTTTACAACTCGTTGAGCAAAAGTTAATAAAGAGGAGCATATAGGAGCAATGAATTTACGTGAAAAGTACGGCATTCCCGCGAACGCAGTCATTACAATTGCCGGTACGGTAGGCGTAGGGAAATCGACGATGACAAAAGCGTTAGCAGAAGGTTTACATTTCCGCACGTCATTTGAAAAAGTAGATACAAATCCATATTTAGATAAATTTTATGATGACTTTGAAAAGTGGAGTTTTCATTTACAAATTTACTTTTTAGCAGAGCGCTTTAAGGAGCAAAAACGTATTTTTGAATATGGCGGCGGTTTTATTCAAGATCGTTCGATTTATGAGGATACAGGGATTTTTGCTAAAATGCATTACGATAAAGGGACAATGAGCCCGACAGATTATGAAACATATACAAATTTATTCGATGCAATGGTCATGACACCATACTTCCCACACCCAAATTTACTCATTTATTTAGAAGGTCCGATTGAAGATATTATTAGTCGTATTCAAGAGCGTGGTCGCACCATGGAACAACAGACATCCAATGATTACTGGTATGAAATGCACGAGCGTTATGAAAATTGGATTAATAACTTTAATTCTTGTCCTATTTTACGTCTGGACATTAACGATTATGATTTACTAAAAAATCCAGGACAAGTAGAAGGTATTATTGAACGGATTGGTTATATGTTAAAGCAAACAGCACATCTTCGAAAGTAAGATAAAGGTTGTGACGAAATAAAGGGACTGTCCGAAAAGTGTTACTTTTACGGACAGTGCTTCGTTCGTATGTTCAATATCCGCTGCAGGCGGTGCTTCTGCGGTGGTAGAAATAAAATTTCCACCATCCTCGGCGCAAAGGGAGTGTCCCAGAATTACTTCTCGGACACTCCCTTTCCTCATAACGCTAGTTTTTTATAGAGTGCTGTGTTGGAGGTATTGTTCAGTGCTTCTGTGGAAGCAAATAGATTACATAAAACTTTTGCCATCATTTGATGAGAGGGGATTTTGTTATACTGTTTGTAATATAAAAATAGCTTTAAGTACGTAATCCCTAGTTGTTTTTTACTTATAATGAATAAAGAGGCATATATGTAATCTAGCTGTTACATATACGCCTCTTTTTAAATCCCTAATTGTGCAAAGTATTCATCGATATTATCCTTCGTTACAATATACAGTAATTCAGAAGGCTCGCGTCTTTGGAGCTCTTTTGCTACTAAGTCACCGACTGAAGGATAGAAGTGATATAAATCAAAGAAATTCGCATGATTTCTTGTCACATCATTATATTGATGGAATGAGTAAACAGCGCCAAACACTTCCACAATATCTGTAATGTATTGCTTATAGGTCGGTTGAATTTGCGGGTGTTCAATTGTCAATTGCAAACGCTCCGCGGGCATTAAATCGGTAAACACGACAAAA
The DNA here is from genome assembly GCF_050613145.1 of Lysinibacillus sp. LZ02. Classification (GTDB taxonomy): domain Bacteria; phylum Bacillota; class Bacilli; order Bacillales_A; family Planococcaceae; genus Lysinibacillus_B. The sequence continues at coordinate 30,592 of NZ_CP192507.1, forward strand.
TTCGAATGCGGAAATGCCGCTTGAATTTCTTCTAAATAGCCTCTATAGTTTGGATCATATATCCATTCTGGTCCATTTGCTTCCCGTTCTACCAGCTGGTTTTTGAAAAATTCAATGCGTTCTCCGATATCTTTTCCGACGTAGGAAGTCGTTACTTCCAGGTTTCGGTCGTATGTTCGTGGAATACCGGCGTAATTATTTTTAGAAATGTCATAGTTGAATTTGGCACGGTCATATGTGTCTTTCGAAAATAGGCTTGTCACTGGATAAAATGGGTCCTCAGATTGTGAGAAAAACGTTTCTGCCTCACTAAATTCAGGTCCATAAAATAAATCATGTGAACGTACGGTTAGTTCCATATAAATTGTTTCAAATTCTTTTGGGTTTTTGCTTTGTGCATATTGCATATAATCCAAATACTCCGTAATATGCAAGCTACTCAAGCCATAATGAAATACACGCTCTTCAAAGTTTGACGCATTGATATACGTTGTACGACTTGTCCCGATCATTAAGCTATCAAAATCGAAATGATGTGAATTAATCCAATTCGTTTTTTGAATACGTTCATTATGGCCGCGTTGAAAATCGTTGTATTCATGGCTATGGTCAAAGTTCCAAAGGGGGTCGATATAGTAGTTAAACGCCATTACACCGCCAACAGGGATTCCAAGAACAACAATGCTGACCAACATGAGTTTTAGAAGCCAAATATGTGGTTTCATGAAAATCCCTCCTAAAAGTTAAAGTATATAAAGACACTGCTTTTCTTTACAAAGAATAATGTAGCTAGTAAAAGAATAGCTAGAAATTGTACAAACCAAATATGGGACCAATTAAATTTAAAATTATTTAATAGTTCAATAGAGTTTTTGGCAAAGAAGCAAATCCCTAACATGATGACTAATCCACCCATTAAAATAAATGGTGTGTTCAGTGCATAGCCCGCTACTTCAATCGCTGCTGCATCCGCAAAAATAGCAGATGGTGTTGCTAGAAAAGCTTTCACACTTGTTACATCCGGTGTAAATAAAGTGCCAAAGATATCATGTGCTTGGGCCACGCTCTCTGAACGGAAATAAACACGTGCTAAAACGATGAACAGAAATGTGACGAACCATGAAAATAAAAACGGGAATTGAAGATTCGTATACTTTTTAATGAAGCGCAAAAATACGGATCCTATACCGTGTAGCATGCCCCAAATAATAAATGTCCACCCAGCACCATGCCAAAAACCACTAATAAAGAACACAAGCATAATGTTTAATGCTGTAATCATTTCGCCTTTACGGCTCCCCCCTAGAGGGAAGTACACATACTTTGTTAAGAAGCGATTTAACGTCATATGCCAACGTCTCCAAAATTCATGGATGTTGCGTGCTTTATATGGTGAGTTAAAGTTTATCGGAATATGAATATTAAACATAAGCGCCAAGCCAATTGCCATATCGCAATAACCACTAAAGTCAAAGTACAGTTGCACGGTATACGCAATAATCACGAACCACGCTTCTGTAAAGGTTAAATGGGTATAGTTGTTAAAACCATCTGTTACCCAAAGGGCAAACGTATCTGCAATGACAACCTTTTTTACAAGACCAATTAAAAAAATGAACGATCCTTTCGATACGTTCTCCCAGTTAATGCGTTTTTTCTTCGGATCTTCATAGTCTTGCATCACATCTTTATGATTGACGATAGGCCCAGCAATCAGCTGCGGGAAGAACGTACTAAAAATCATATAAGATGATAATTTCGAATGGGTGATTTCACCACGATAAATATCCACTAAGTAAGCAATTTGCTGGAATGTAATGAAGCTAATTCCGAGCGGTAAAGCTAAATACAGAAAATCTAAATTTTGATCAAAAATCCAGTTATAATTTTCAATGAAGAAGTCAGCATATTTGAAATAGCCAAGTATACAAATATTGAAGATAATCCCGACTGATAAAATTCCTTTTCTGTAAGATGTAGCTTTCATTAAAATATAGCCAGTTGCATAGTTAAAGGCCATAGAAAAAGAAATTAAATAGAGAAATTTAATTTCAAAGTAGCTATAAAAATAAAGTGAAGCAGCTACTAAAAATAACGTAGAAATGTCTTTGTTTTTTAATCTACCTAATAAAAAATATACACAAAATACAATAGGTAAAAATGCAAAAGCAAAGACAAAAGAGTTAAAAAGCAAGAGAACCTCTCCTATCTTTTGCAAAAGAAATGTACAACCTATTATAACACTTGCATAAAAAAAAACTATGAACTGTCATTTGTTCATAGTAGAAGTCATTATTTTAGTATAAAGGCAGCGATCATAAACGGAATAATAATAATGAACATGACCCCGAAGCTCCATAAAATTTGCTTGCCAGTAGACATGTTTTTTGGCTTAATACTAAAGGATTCATATAAATCATTAATCGCTTGTTGTTCTTTTTGATATAGCATGGCTTGAAAGGCAGGGTAGTCCTCGATAAACGATGCTGGATTTTCATAGTGAAAACGTAATGCACGAATTTCGTCTGTAATATCTTGATCATTGTGTAAATAAATAATTGTTGGTGCTAGACCGCCTGTTGCTCTAGCGAGGACATTAATATCAAATGTAGCCATTTTATAAACGCTTTCACCTTGTTCATTTAGTTCTTCTCGAATTAATTTATTCATTCATACTAGCCCCCTTCATGTTCAACTAATCACAAATCTGTGTGATTTATAACGGTATTTAATACATTAACGAAAAAATATTGTAATAAATAAGGGTGTTCATTTATTATTTTTATAATTACAAATATTTCGTTATTTGTAAAAGAATTTTTTCTAGGGGATGAAAAGATGACAACAATGACAATTGAGGAACGTTTTCTAGCACTACCAACGACAGCGGTGTCAGATGCGACAGGTGGACACACAAATGTAGCAGCGAATATTAAACCGATTGCAGACCATTTAAAAATTGCTGGTCGTGCTTTAACAGTGCGCTTACCAGATGGTGAAAATGGCGCGGTACTAGAAGCCATTAGCAAGGCAAATAAAGGGGATATTTTAGTTATTGATGCAAAAGGCAATACAAATCGTGCAGTCGCTGGCGACTTTGTTATGCAATTGGCACAAGGAGTCGGGGTGCAAGGATTTGTAGTAGACGGCGTTATTCGCGATTTAGCTGCTGCACGTGCCATTAACTTCCCTGTGTTTTCACTTGGGACAACGGTAGCAGCCGGTAATAAGCATGGCGGTGGTACCGTGGGTGTACCTGTATCAGTCGGTGGGGTCGTTGTAAATACAGGCGATATTATTGTTGGTGATATTGATGGTGTCATCGTGGTACCAGCAGCTGATGCAGAGAAAATTGCAGCCGGTGCAGAAGCAAAAGTAGCAAAAGATGAAGCTCGTGAACAGGAAGCACTTGCAAACGGCGAAGCATCAATCCGCGCTTATTTAGCGAAGGTCGTAAAATAAATAAAAAGAGACTTATAAGTAAAATAACTTGTAAGTCTCTTTTTTTAGCATAATATACACTTATTTGAGAATATATTTGAATAAAGTAGAATTTATTTCTATAATAAACTATACATACCAACTGGTTAGTATGTGGAAAGGAGAGAGGGAAATGAATTTTTCATATTCAGACAAGGTTGTGGGCTTACAAAAAGAGCTCATGCAATTTATGGAGGAATATATTTATCCGAATGAGCATGTGTATGATCAATATGTGCAGGAACAGCAAAACCCTTGGGCAACAGTGCCACCAATTATGGAAGAGTTAAAGGAGAAGGCAAAAGAAAAGGGGCTATGGAATTTATTTTTACCAGACAGCGAGTATGGAGCAGGTTTAACAAACCTTGAATATGCTCCGCTTTGTGAAATTATGGGACGCTCACATATGGCTCCAGAAGTATTCAATTGTGCAGCCCCAGATACAGGAAATATGGAAGTACTTGTGCGCTATGGCACAGATGAGCAAAAAGAACAGTGGTTAAAGCCGCTACTAGATGGAGAAATCCGTTCCTGCTTTTCGATGACAGAACCAGGTGTAGCATCGAGTGATGCAACAAATATTCAAGCAAGCATCGTTAGGGACGGAGATGACTATGTCATTAATGGTCGAAAATGGTGGTCATCTGGTGCAGGAGATCCACGCTGTACAATTTCAATTGTTATGGGGAAAACAGATTTAGATGCACCACGTCATGAGCAACAATCGATGATTCTTGTACCACTTGATACACCAGGTTTAAAAATTGAACGCCCTTTATCAGTATTTGGTTATGAACATGCACCACATGGGCATATGGAAATTTCTTATGACAATGTGCGTGTGCCAGCATCTAATCTTTTATGGGGTGAAGGGAAAGGTTTTGCGATTGCACAAGGACGACTTGGGCCGGGGCGTATTCACCACTGTATGCGTTTAATTGGTGCTGCAGAACGTGCACTGGATGAAATGTGTAAACGAGTAGAGCAACGTGAAGCATTTGGAAAAAAGCTTGTACAACAAGGGATTGTGCAAGACTGGATTGCGCAGTCTCGTATTGAAATTGAACAGGCACGCCTTTTAACATTAAAAGCTGCTTATATGATGGACACGGTAGGCAATAAAGAAGCGAAGCAGGAAATTGCGATGATTAAAGCGGTAGCACCACAAATGGCACTCAGCGTAATAGATCGTGCTATTCAAGCATTTGGTGCCGCGGGAGTAAGCCAAGATACACCACTTGCATTTATGTGGGCACAAGCACGTACATTGCGTATTGCAGATGGCCCAGATGAGGTACATCGTACACAAATTGCAAAACTGGAAATGAAAAAGCGTAGCGAAGGAGTGTTAGTTCATGAGCGTTCTTGATTTATTTGCATTAAAAGGAAAAACAGCTGTTATTACAGGAGGTGGACGTGGTTTAGGCGCACAAATTGCACAAGGATTTGCGGAAGCTGGGATTGCCAATATCGTATTATGTTCACGTAATGTAGTAGCTTGCGAAGAAGTTGGGAAAAGACTTGAAGATCATTTTGATGTCAAAACACTTGCGCTGACATGTGACGTAACGAATGCAGAAGATGTGAAACAGGTTGTAGAAAAAACAGTAGAGCAGTTCGGCACAATCGATATTTTAGTCAATAACAGTGGCACTTCTTGGGCAGCACCGGTTGATCAAATGCCAAAAGAAGCTTGGGAGAAAGTAATGAATATTAATGTCACGGGTACATTCTTAATGAGTCAAGCAGTAGGCAAAGTCATGATGGCAAACAAGAGCGGTAAAATCATTAATATTGCATCTATTGCAGGTTTCGGAGGGACACCGGAATTTATGCAAACGATTGGCTACAATACAAGTAAGGGAGCCGTTATAACATTTACAAAAGATTTGGCGGTGAAGTGGGGACGTTACAATATCCATGTTAATGCGATAGCGCCAGGATTCTTCCCAACGAAAATGTCTAGTAAGCTCATTGAAACGGGGCAGGAACAAATTATGGCATCCACGCCACTAAAACGTTTAGGCAGTGAGGAAGATTTAAAAGGGGCCGCTGTATTTTTGGCATCAAGTGCATCAGATTATGTGACAGGGGATATTTTAACTGTTGATGGTGGTGCCAGTGCTCTATAGCAAACATTTAAAGATGGTCAAATAGAGTTGCTTTTGCCATACTAATTATAAAACTAGTTTTATATAAGAGGAGGCATATATGAAACAAAAAATTGTACAAGAAAGTATTCTTCTATTTGATCAAAAAGGATTCGGCAGTACATCTATTCAAGATATTGTAGATGCATTAAATGTCACAAAGGGTACATTTTATTACTATTTCTCAAGCAAAGAGCAATTATTGATGGATATTCATTTAGACTATATTGAGGATTTATTAAATCATCAGGAAAAGATTATGCTCAAGCAAAGCTCTTACCGAGAAAAACTGCAGGATATCGTGTATTTACTGATTAAGGATATCGAAGTTCGAGGATCAGAAGGAAAGGTATTTTTCCGTGAAATGCGTCATCTGGGAGAGAAACATGCAGAAATTATTCGAGAAAAGCGCAATGTTTTTCGTGAAAATGTAGAGCTTATTTTACGAGAGGGTATGAAACAAGGGGACTTTCGTGAGGGACTACAGGCACATATGTTATCATTTGCGATTCTCGGCATCACAAATTGGAGTTATCAATGGTATCAGCCAGCAGGAAGCGTGTCTCCGAAAGAGTTAACCAATATTTATATCGACATGATTTTAAACGGAATTTTGCCAAGTTAAAACATATCAATTGAGTAGTACTTGAAACGAAGGGGTGTGAAATACAGTGAAAGATACAATTGCTGTTCGAAAGGGAGAGGAATTAAATGGAGCAGTCGTACATGAGTTTTTACGTGCGAATATACCCAATTTACCAGATGCCCCGCTGACAATTGAACAGTTCGGTTCAGGTCATTCTAATTTGACGTATTTATTAAAATGTGGGGAATGGGAATCGGTACTACGCCGCCCACCACTGGGCCCAATTGCGCCAAAAGCACATGATATGGAACGCGAATATACCATTTTACATTCACTTCACCCATATTTCTCTGCTATTCCTAAACCACTCCTGTTTTCCAGTGATGAATCGATTGTTGGAAGTCCATTTTTTATGATGGAGCGTCGAAAAGGAATTGTGCTAGATACAAAGTTTCCAGAGCATATGCTGTATACACCGGAAATGGGTCGCCGTATTTCAGAGAAAGTGGTAGATACATTAGTAGCATTGCATAGCATTGATTATAGAGAAACGGCACTTGCTGGGATGAGTAAACCAGAAGGCTTTATGGAGCGCCAAGTAGCAGGTTGGATTCAGCGTTATGAACGAGCACGAACGGATGATGTGCTAGAAGTAGAGGCGTTAAAGGGATGGTTGACAGAAAATATACCAGCTTCTACTGATGCTACAATCATTCATTATGATTATAAATTAAATAATATGATGTTTTCTAAAGATTTTGAGGAAGTAACAGGGCTATTTGATTGGGAAATGACAACAGTTGGAGATCCACTTGTCGATGTTGGGGTGGCGCTTTGTTACTGGTTTCAAGCAGATGACCCGGATTTACTAAAGAAAGCACTTGGAAAACCACCTGTAACAGTGCTAGAAGGCTTTTATACACGGGACGAGTTTGTAAAAAGATATGCTGAGAGAAGTGGTCGGGATGTATCGAATATCCATTTCTATCTAACTTTTGCGTATTTTAAGCTTGCGGTCATCGGGCAGCAAATTTATTACCGTTATAAAAATGGACAAACGAGTGACCCACGCTTTGCTCAGTTTCATATACTTGTAAATAATTTAATCAAATATGCACTGTTAACAGCAAAGAACGGTTAATTTGTTTTGTTATAGGAAGATGTGAAAAAATAGTAGTAAATGAACATGAGAAATGAGCATTATAAATTTTGAACAAAACGTATTTCAACATTTGCAAGGAGCAGAACAAAATGCTTAGGCTAATTTTTAAAACAAATTGTTTTGAAGTGCAAAATGGCTTGAGGATTAAATTTCTCAAGCTATTTTGATTTAGGATCGCTTTAACCTAGAGATGTACGTATAAAGAGCTTTGCAGTAATATAAAAAACAAATAGGTTGCATAACATGAAATAGTGTGTATAATAATGACTGAGTGACCGATATGGTTATTTAGTCATTTTTGTTTGGGGGGATACGAGTGGATCGCAAACAAGAAATATTACTAGGTGCTACAAAATCTTTTTCTATGTTTGGATATAAGGCGACAACGATGGAGCAAGTAGCAAAAATTGCGAATGTCGGTAAAGGAACGATTTATAATTTCTTTACGAATAAAGAAGAGCTCTTGCAGGAAGTCGTCATTTCCATGATTCGCGATATGAAGGTGGAAGCAGATCGAACGTTACGACCAGAAGCAAGCTTTATTGAGAATGCACATAATGGGTTAATGCAGATGCTTCAATTCCGAGAGCAACATTTACTGTTTGCTAAGCTAATAGAAGAAGAAAAGGCACTTCAAACGCCTGCTGTAAAACAAATGTTAATCAAGATTGAAGAAGAAATCATCACGTTTTTAGCCGATCGTATTCGGATAGGCATTCAGAAAAAAGAAATTCGTCCTTGTAATCCAGAGCTTGTTGCGTATTTATTGTTAAAATCGTATTTAGCAATAGTTGTTGATTGGCAACTCACGCATGAAGAAGCACTGCATGAAGATGATATTTTGACGCTTTTTAAAGAAACGTTATTCAGAGGCATTGCAACAGCCCCATAAAAATTTGTTTTCGTAGGAAAACGAATTTTTTATACACTAAAATGACCGAATGACAAAAATGGTCATATAGTTTTAGGAGATGATAATTTGATAAAGGCAGAATGGTTAAAAATTTTCAAGACGAGAAAAATGTTCGTCTCCATCATTGCCATTTTATTTATTCCCGTTTTATATAGTGGGATGTTTTTATGGGCGTTCTGGGATCCTTATGCACACTTAAAAAGCATGCCAGTAGCGATTGTAAATGAGGATAAAGGCGCTGAATTAGACGGTGAGCAACTTGCACTAGGCGATGCTTTGACCGAGAAGCTAGTAGATAGTGAGCAATTTAAGTTTATTGAAGTAGATAGTGACAAGGCTGAGAAGCAATTAAAGGAACGTGATTATTATATTTTAATCAAAATTCCTGAAAACTTTTCACAGCATGCCACAACATTGCTTAATGAGCATCCAGAAAAGTTAACACTGGAGTATATTCCGAATGAAGGCTTCAACTTTTTAAGTGCTCAAATAGGTGAAACGGCAATGGACCGCATTAAGGCGGAAGTAAACAAGGAAGTATCCAAAACATATGCGGAAAAATTATTTGTTTCTATGACCGCATTAGGTGATGGATTCAATGAAGCGGCAGACGGTGCAGGTAAATTAGATGAAGGTGCACAAAAAATTGCAAACGGTGCCGACGATTTACAGGGGTATTTAGAACAGCTTGCGGCAAGTACGATTGAGCTATCAGATGGTTCTAAAACATTGCAAGAAGGGACTCAATCTGCAGCAACTGGCGCGGCACAATTAGCAGAAGGTGTAACAAAGCTTCAAAATGGTGCAGCGCAATTAGCTGATGGTGCAAATACAGCAGCTCAAGGTGCAGGGCAATTACAACAAGGTGTAACTGATTATACGAATGGTGTAGCACAAGTAGCAAAGGGACAAGAAACTGTTACTGCAGGGCAAGCTAATTTAGCAGCTAATTTAGAAAAGCTAGCAACTGGTACAGCAGGTCTTGATGATAGTATCGCTACTTTAGCGTCTGGCTCTGAAAGTGTAACAGCAGGGGTCGAACAGTTAATGGCAACACTTCAGCCGATTATGGCCAACTTACCTGAAGAAAACCAACAGCAGCTATCACAATCACTAGCACAACTTCAGGCGAGCAGTACAAAAATAAGTGGGGGCTTAGGTCAGTTAGCTGCAAATACAGGAGGTCTTGATGACAATATTGCTGAGCTATCGCAAGGTGCAACACAATTAAGTAGTGGACAGCAACAAATTGCAGCAGGTGTTGAGCAATTAATCAATAAATCAGCCGCATTAACAGCAGGTGCCACAAATTTAGCGGAAGGAAATGCAACATTAGCTTCAGGCATGCAACAATTTGTAGCAGGCACAAATAGCGCAGCAACAGGTGCGAATGACTTAGCAGCTGGCTTAAATCAATTAGTAAGTGGATCTGGAAAATTAACAGACGGTACAACCGTATTAGCAGAGAAGTCAGGTGAGCTATCGCAAGGTGCCACTACTTTAGCGGATGGTTCAAAAGAGTTAGTAGATGGCACATCAACGTTAGCAGGAAAATTATCTGATGCAAGTGACAAAGTAGATGTCAATGCATCAGACGATCACTATGATATGCTGGCAGCACCTGTTGAAGTGGAAAAATCATCGATTAACCATGTGCCAAACTATGGCTCTGGTTTCGCGCCATACTTTATTTCATTAGGGCTATTCGTTGGGGCACTGTTAGTATCCATCGTATTCCCATTAGTAGAACCAGCAACTCGTCCAACGAGTGGGTTCAAGTGGTTTTTAAGTAAGGTATCGGTATTAGCGGTAGTAGGCATTATTCAATCAGTTATTACAGCGGCAGTCGTTATCGGTGGGTTAGGTTTAGAAGTTGATAATTTATTAGTATTTATGGGTACATGTATCGTGACAAGCTTTACGTTTTTAGCGATGATTCAACTATTAGTATCCGTGATGGGCGATCCGGGCCGCTTTGTTGCCATTATTATTTTAATTTTGCAATTAACAACGAGTGCGGGTACATTCCCATTAGAGTTGGTACCTAATCAGTTACATGTATTTAATGCCATTTTACCAATGACATTTTCTGTGCAAGCATTTAAAGCGGCCATTTCTACAGGTGATACATCATTCTTATTGTATAACTGGTCGATTTTAGGTATTTATATTGTAGTATGCTTAGCATTATGTTTAGGCTATTTTGCATTGTTATTTACGAAACGTTATTCAAAAGATGTTGAACAAGCATAAAAAAGATGCGCAGAGGATTCTGCGCATCTTTTCTTTGTGCCTATTGTGTTCCAATTGTTTTGAAGGAAGCTGTCTAACGTACTCCACAACAAAGCCTTTATGAAAATGAAGCTTGTCCCATAAAAAAGTGCTGTAACATGTATGTTACAGCACTTAGAAAATAAAAAAACCGCTATCAAAGCGGTGTAAGTTCAAAAAAATGGCGGAGGAAGAGGGATTCGAACCCCCGCGCGGTTTAACCCGCCTGTCGGTTTTCAAGACCGATCCCTTCAGCCGGACTTGGGTATTCCTCCGTATTGTGTCGAGTTATCTTTTCGACAGTAATCAATATATCATGTATAGGAATATACGTCAATATTTTTTTATGATTTTTTAGGTAAGAGTATTTAATGTAAGAAGGAGAAATGTTTAGCGTTAATTTATGAGAAAGAATGGACGTGAAATTTTGTCTATTGCCACTTTGTGAGCGAATTGTCCAATTTGCTTTCATTTGAGAAGTAAAAAAACTACCTTTGCTGTTAAAGTTGCGAAAAATGTTAGTATACGCTTCATTTTTAGTATTGCTAGTCTTTTAAAAAGAAGGTGTTCTCTTTTTAAAAAGGTAGCATAGCGACTCATTTGTTTTCGGCGCAACATAAGTAAGGGCGGAGGAACGCTACATATTTTGAAAGTTTTACTTCTGTTGTTGTACCAGCACGTTTAAAAGGAGCTAGGAAGTTAACATAACGAAAGGTGAATTGGGAGATTTAATCGGCTGTGATAGATTTTTCATGATTTGTATATAGTATTTCATTGCATTTTTAATGTGGTATTAGTATACTAAGTATTGCCGTGCTAGGTGGGGAGGTAGCGGTGCCCTGTAACTCGCAATCCGCTCTAGCGAGACTGAAGTCCTTTTCGAGGCTGTCCGTATGTTTGGCCTGCCTCTTGCACGTAGTGTTGACGGTTGGGTCCTGCGCAATGGGTACCCATGAACCATGTCAGGTCCGGAAGGAAGCAGCATTAAGTGGTTTTACCCATGTGCCGCGGGGTAGCCTAACCTGAGCTGGCGACAAGAGTAACGCTTATGTGCGGCTGTCAAAGAAAGGTGCACGGCATTAATTTGCCAATTCAAGCATTCGTCATTTAGACGAGTGCTTTTTTGTTGTAAGAAAAGCTTTTAACTTGCGCTATTTTAGCGTGAGCTATGTTTGTCTAACATATAAGGAGAGAGTAGATGAGCATCATCGAATCATTATTTAGGAGAGTTGGTTATTCATTTAGTATGGCGGCGCTTGTAACAGTAGGCTATCAGAATATGGAGTGGCAATATTTTAATATACCAGCTATCACGTGGGCTATTACGGTTTTGTTATTTTTATTCTCTTGGCGGGTTGTTTCGGAATATAAACGAATCATTATTTATTTTGATGGTTCACTTGAGCCTTCAGAGTCAAGCTTGTTTGGCAAAATAAAAAAGGAATGGTCGCGCCTTTACTATATAACTTGGCAATTTTTATATACGTTAGGTGCTTGGAGTGGAACCGTTATTGCCCTTGAGTCTTTTGAAGTTATAAATCCAATTGAGGAGCAAGCATTCTTTTATCTATTCCTATTTATAAGTATACCGACGTTCTTCCGCCTATGTGATAAAGCAAGCTACAAGAAATAATCAATGATCGATCAAGACCATAAAGCGCTAGAATGTATGCTATACTATACATAAGGACTTAAAATGAGAAAAGGAGAGGGAATCGTTGACATACCAAGCTTTTTACCGTGTTTATAGACCACAATCGTTCCGTGAAATGTCAGGTCAAACACATGTCAAAAGAACATTGCAAAATGCTCTCCTAGCTAGCAAAACAACACATGCTTATTTGTTTTCGGGTCCACGTGGAACAGGGAAAACGAGTACAGCGAAAATTTTTGCTAAAGCTTTAAATTGTGAAAATGCACCTGCAAATGAACCATGTAATGAGTGTGCAACATGCTTAAGCATTACAGAAGGTTCGCATACAGATGTCATTGAGTTTGACGCGGCTTCTAATTCTCGTGTAGAAGAAATGCGCGATATTATTGAAAAAGTACGATTTGCCCCAGCTGCTGCACGTTTTAAAGTGTATATTATTGATGAGGTGCATATGCTCTCTACAAGTGCTTTTAATGCGCTATTAAAAACGTTAGAAGAACCACCGGAACATGCAGTATTTATTTTGGCCACAACAGAACCACATAAACTGCCTGCAACAATTATTTCCCGTTGTCAGCGCTTTGATTTTAAACGTTTATCAACGCAAGATATTTTAGAGCGCATGAAAGTAGTGCTCGAGGATATTAATTTACCATTTGAAGAGCAAGCGTTAAAGGTGATTGCACAATCTGCTGCAGGTGGTATGCGTGATGCACTTAGTTTACTTGATCAAGTTGTATCATTTAGTAGTGAGATGGTGAAGGCAGAAGATGCGCTTCTTGTGACGGGGTCGGTTAGCCAAGATGTGTTTTGTGATATTTCGCAAGCGCTTCTTGAAAAGGATGTAGCAAAAGTTCTTTCCTTATTAGAAGAATTAGTTGCAAACGGGAAAGAGCCGCTCCGACTAGCGGAAGATTTAATTACGTTTTTCCGTGATTTGCTACTGCTGCAAACAGGAGGGGACTTAGCGGACTTACTACAAATCGTTGCACCTGAAGAGAGATTTATCGAACTAGCGAACAGTTATACACCAGATACGCTTTATAGTTTTATCGATATTCTGGCTAAGACACAGCAAGAGATGCGCTTTTCTCATCATACAAAAATTTATTTAGAAACAGCTTTACTAAAAATGGCACAGCATAATTCAGTTGGGACGACGGCGATTGATCCGGCGATCCAAAGTAAAGTTGGGGCCTTAGAAAATATGGTACGTCAGCTTACGCAACAACTACAAGCCGGTGGGGGATCTGTGAATGTAGTACAACAAAAGCAGGAACGTCCACGAGTAAAAACACCGAATGGCTTTAAAGCACCGATTGGTCGAATTCAAGAAGTATTAAAAATTGCAACAAAAGAAGATATCCAAAAAATAAAATCGGTTTGGGCTCAAAGCTTGACGCTACTTCAAAAATCACAAGCGGCACTTTTAAATGATGCAGAACCTGTTGCGGCATCTTCTAATGCTTTTGTGGTAAAATTCAAGTATGATATTCATTGTCAAATGGTAGCCGACAACAGGGAATTTACATCGATTTTTACACAAAATTTGGCATCACAGCTTGGGACAACGTATGAAATGCTATGCATCCCAGAAGCACAATGGCTCACATTACGTGAAGAGTTTATTCGAGATAACAGTTTAAATCAAAAGAAGCAAGAGCAAGCTGAAATGGTTCAGGAATCAGAACTGTTTATCGAAGACGCTGTACCAGTTACATCACAAGATCCGGTTGTGGTAGAAGCGGAAAATTTATTTGGTAAAGATTTTGTTGAGGTTGTCGAAGATTAATATTTGAACTTTTAGGAGGAATTAAATATGCGTGGTATGGGTAATATGCAAGGTATGATGAAAAAAATGCAAAAAATGCAAAAAGAAATGATGGAAGCACAAGAAGCGTTAAACCAACAGCAATTTGAAGGTACAGCTGGCGGCGGCATGGTAAAAGTTATCATGAACGGTCAACGTCAAGTGCTTGAAGTGAATTTAGATGAATCAGTAGTGGACCCAGAAGATATCGAAATGTTACAAGATTTAATCGTTATTGCGACAAATGAAGTGCTGAAAAAAGTAGATGAAACGACAAATGCAACAATGGGGAAATTCACGCAAGGCTTAAACCTTCCGTTCTAGGAGGTAGTGATTATGCACTATCCTGAACCAATATCAAAATTAATTGATAGCTTTATGAAATTGCCAGGCATTGGGCCGAAAACTGCGGCCAGGCTGGCATTTTTCGTGTTAACAATGAAAGAAGATACAGTTTCTAATTTTGCTAAAGCATTAATTGATGCAAAGCGTAATTTACTATACTGTTCTCAATGTGGTCACATTACAGATATTGACCCTTGTCATATTTGTTCTGATAAACAACGCGATCCATCTATGATTTGTGTTGTACAAGACCCAAAAGATGTCATTGCGATGGAAAAAATGCGTGATTATAGCGGGTTATATCATGTGTTACACGGTGCGATCTCACCAATGGATGGAGTAGGTCCAGAAGATATTAATGTAGCTTCTCTATTAACTCGTCTGCACGATGAGCGTGTGCAGGAGTTGATTTTAGCAACAAATCCAACGATTGAAGGGGAAGCAACAGCAATGTACATTTCACGTTTAGTGAAACCATCTGGCATTCGTACGACACGTATCGCACATGGATTACCAGTTGGCGGCGATTTAGAATATGCGGATGAGGTAACGCTATCCAAAGCGTTAGAAGGTCGACGCGAATTGTAAGGTGAGTGATTGAGGTGTTCTTTACTCGTAAAGGGAAATTAAAAAAAGAATTTGATGATAAGCTCGTTCGTTTAATGAAAGAGACGAAGGAAGATTACCATAATGCGAAAGTATTAGAAGAGCTGGTGGATGATTATAATTTGGATATCATCGCTCAACGAAAAGCGTTAGAAGGTATACATTTTTATTTATTTAAAGAAGCTCGTATTCGACGTGTTATCATTAAATAGAAATAACAGCAGCAGCAATGGCATATACTTCTGTTTAGAGGGGGAAGAGTATATGCAGGCGTATTTAATCGGCGCTATTTGCTTGTTGCTGTTTTTTGTCTTATTAATAGGAAGAAAGAATAAAAAGGGTGTTTGGTTAGAAAGACTTTCTATATTTTGGTTCCGTTTTGCACTAAGTATTTGTGTTCTTTATATTATTCATTTGGCGTTTTCTTATTATGGTACAGAAATTACAATCAATCTGTTTTCTATTTTAACTGTTACGATATTAGGGTTCTCAGGGGTAGGAGTAGTAATATTTTTATCTTTTTTAAAATAATTTTTAAAAAAGTCTTGCATTATACTTATTAACATGATATATTTATTCAAGTCGTTAAGACGCAATAAAAACAACTTAAGAAAGATGTTGACTTGACAGTCGGTAAATGATATCATATAAAAGTTGCTGAGAAGCGAAACGAGATATCTAAAAAAACTTTCGAAAATTTGTTGACACAAAAGTATTTAAGTGTTAAGATATAAAAGTTGCTGCTAAAACAGTAACGAACATGAACTTTGAAAACTGAACAAGCAAAACGTTAACAATAAATGTTTCTAAATAAGAAACAAAATTTTGGACATCAAACATGATGCCAGCAAATTTGAGCTTACTCAAATTCTTTTTATGGAGAGTTTGATCCTGGCTCAGGACGAACGCTGGCGGCGTGCCTAATACATGCAAGTCGAGCGGACTTTCATTTGATGCTTGCATCAAATGAAAGTTAGCGGCGGACGGGTGAGTAACACGTGGGCAACCTGCCCTGTAGTTTGGGATAACTCCGGGAAACCGGGGCTAATACCGAATAATACTTTCTAATACATGTTAGAAAGTTGAAAGATGGTTCTGCTATCGCTACAGGATGGGCCCGCGGCGCATTAGCTAGTTGGTGAGGTAACGGCTCACCAAGGCGACGATGCGTAGCCGACCTGAGAGGGTGATCGGCCACACTGGGACTGAGACACGGCCCAGACTCCTACGGGAGGCAGCAGTAGGGAATCTTCCACAATGGGCGAAAGCCTGATGGAGCAACGCCGCGTGAGTGAAGAAGGATTTCGGTTCGTAAAACTCTGTTGTAAGGGAAGAACAAGTACAGTAGTAACTGGCTGTACCTTGACGGTACCTTATTAGAAAGCCACGGCTAACTACGTGCCAGCAGCCGCGGTAATACGTAGGTGGCAAGCGTTGTCCGGAATTATTGGGCGTAAAGCGCGCGCAGGCGGTCCTTTAAGTCTGATGTGAAAGCCCACGGCTCAACCGTGGAGGGTCATTGGAAACTGGGGGACTTGAGTGCAGAAGAGGAAAGTGGAATTCCAAGTGTAGCGGTGAAATGCGTAGAGATTTGGAGGAACACCAGTGGCGAAGGCGACTTTCTGGTCTGTAACTGACGCTGAGGCGCGAAAGCGTGGGGAGCAAACAGGATTAGATACCCTGGTAGTCCACGCCGTAAACGATGAGTGCTAAGTGTTAGGGGGTTTCCGCCCCTTAGTGCTGCAGCTAACGCATTAAGCACTCCGCCTGGGGAGTACGGTCGCAAGACTGAAACTCAAAGGAATTGACGGGGGCCCGCACAAGCGGTGGAGCATGTGGTTTAATTCGAAGCAACGCGAAGAACCTTACCAGGTCTTGACATCCCGGTGACCACTATGGAGACATAGTTTTCCCTTCGGGGACAACGGTGACAGGTGGTGCATGGTTGTCGTCAGCTCGTGTCGTGAGATGTTGGGTTAAGTCCCGCAACGAGCGCAACCCTTGATCTTAGTTGCCATCATTCAGTTGGGCACTCTAAGGTGACTGCCGGTGACAAACCGGAGGAAGGTGGGGATGACGTCAAATCATCATGCCCCTTATGACCTGGGCTACACACGTGCTACAATGGACGGTACAAACGGTTGCCAACCCGCGAGGGGGAGCTAATCCGATAAAACCGTTCTCAGTTCGGATTGTAGGCTGCAACTCGCCTACATGAAGCCGGAATCGCTAGTAATCGCGGATCAGCATGCCGCGGTGAATACGTTCCCGGGCCTTGTACACACCGCCCGTCACACCACGAGAGTTTGTAACACCCGAAGTCGGTGAGGTAACCTTTTGGAGCCAGCCGCCGAAGGTGGGATAGATGATTGGGGTGAAGTCGTAACAAGGTAGCCGTATCGGAAGGTGCGGCTGGATCACCTCCTTTCTAAGGATATTTTCGGAATACTGACATGGTCAGTAGTTAACGTTTTGCGTTCAGTTTTGAAAGTTTATGACTTTCTAAATACCT
The DNA here is from genome assembly GCF_050613145.1 of Lysinibacillus sp. LZ02. Taxonomy (GTDB): domain Bacteria; phylum Bacillota; class Bacilli; order Bacillales_A; family Planococcaceae; genus Lysinibacillus_B. The sequence goes on from NZ_CP192507.1 coordinate 48,081, forward strand.
TGCTCCTGACGCTTGCGCTATCGTCGCAAAGCTGCATGTAGCAAATCCACTGATGTATATCACGATGTGATGGAAGTCAGTAGCTTTGTTCTTTGAAAACTGGATAAAACGACATTGAAAGCAAACACAAATTTCTATTTTAAATAGATAAGAGTCAAAACAAGTCAAGTAACATTGACGTGTCAACTTAAAATCTTGAACGTTGTTCAAGTATAACTTGGTTAAGTTATTAAGGGCGCACGGTGGATGCCTTGGCACTAGGAGTCGATGAAGGACGGCACTAACACCGATATGCCTCGGGGAGCTGTAAGTAAGCTTTGATCCGGGGATTTCCGAATGGGGGAACCCACTACGTTTAATCGCGTAGTACCTTTACGTGAATTCATAGCGTACTGGAGACAGACCCAGGGAACTGAAACATCTAAGTACCTGGAGGAAGAGAAAGAAAATTCGATTCCCTGAGTAGCGGCGAGCGAAACGGGAAGAGCCCAAACCAAGAGGCTTGCCTCTTGGGGTTGTAGGACACTCTATACGGAGTTACAAAGGCATGTATTAGGCGAAGCGACTTGGAAAGGTCCGCCAGAGCAGGTAATAGCCCTGTAGTCGAAAGTACATGCCCTCCAGAGTGGATCCTGAGTACGGCGGAACACGTGAAATTCCGTCGGAATCCGGGAGGACCATCTCCCAAGGCTAAATACTACCTAGTGACCGATAGTGAACCAGTACCGTGAGGGAAAGGTGAAAAGCACCCCGGGAGGGGAGTGAAAGAGAACCTGAAACCGTGTGCCTACAAGTAGTTAGAGCCCGTTAATGGGTGATAGCGTGCCTTTTGTAGAATGAACCGGCGAGTTACGATTACGTGCGAGGTTAAGTTGTGAAGACGGAGCCGCAGCGAAAGCGAGTCTGAATAGGGCGATGTAGTACGTGGTCGTAGACCCGAAACCAGGTGATCTACCCATGTCCAGGGTGAAGGTGAGGTAACACTCACTGGAGGCCCGAACCCACGCACGTTGAAAAGTGCGGGGATGAGGTGTGGGTAGCGGAGAAATTCCAATCGAACCTGGAGATAGCTGGTTCTCTCCGAAATAGCTTTAGGGCTAGCCTCGTGATGAGAATACCGGAGGTAGAGCACTGTTTGGACTAGGGGGGCATCTCGCTTTACCGAATTCAGACAAACTCCGAATGCCGGATATTTATGCACGGGAGTCAGACTGCGAGTGATAAGATCCGTAGTCAAAAGGGAAACAGCCCAGACCACCAGCTAAGGTCCCAAAGTAATCGTTAAGTGGAAAAGGATGTGGCGTTGCTTAGACAACCAGGATGTTGGCTTAGAAGCAGCCATCATTTAAAGAGTGCGTAATAGCTCACTGGTCGAGTGACGCTGCGCCGAAAATGTATCGGGGCTAAACGATTCACCGAAGCTGTGGATTCACACCGTTGGTGTGAGTGGTAGGAGAGCGTTCTAACTGCGCTGAAGTCAGACCGGAAGGACTGGTGGAGCGGTTAGAAGTGAGAATGCCGGTATGAGTAGCGAAAGACAGGTGAGAATCCTGTCCACCGTATGACTAAGGTTTCCTGAGGAAGGCTCGTCCGCTCAGGGTTAGTCGGGACCTAAGCCGAGGCCGACAGGCGTAGGCGATGGACAACAGGTTGATATTCCTGTACTACCTCCCCACCGTTTGAGAAATGGGGGGACGCAGAAGGGTAGGGTAAGCAGAGCGTTGGTTGTCTCTGTTCAAGCAGTAAGGTGTGTACGTAGGCAAATCCGCGTACTAATACATTGAGCTGTGATGACGAGTCCGTATGGACGAAGTTCCTGATCTCACGCTGCCAAGAAAAGCCTCTATCGAGGTGGGAGGTACCCGTACCGCAAACCGACACAGGTAGTCGAGGAGAGAATCCTAAGGTGTGCGAGAGAACTCTCGTTAAGGAACTCGGCAAAATGACCCCGTAACTTCGGGAGAAGGGGTGCTCTGGTAGGGTGAAAGCCCGAGAGAGCCGCAGTGAATAGGCCCAGGCGACTGTTTAGCAAAAACACAGGTCTCTGCAAAACCGTAAGGTGACGTATAGGGGCTGACGCCTGCCCGGTGCTGGAAGGTTAAGAGGAGTGGTTAGCGCAAGCGAAGCTATGAATTGAAGCCCCAGTAAACGGCGGCCGTAACTATAACGGTCCTAAGGTAGCGAAATTCCTTGTCGGGTAAGTTCCGACCCGCACGAAAGGCGTAACGATCTGGGCACTGTCTCAACGAGAGACTCGGTGAAATTATAGTACCTGTGAAGATGCAGGTTACCCGCGACAGGACGGAAAGACCCCGTGGAGCTTTACTGTAGCTTGATATTGAAATTTGGTGCAACTTGTACAGGATAGGTAGGAGCCAGAGAAACCGGAGCGCTAGCTTCGGTGGAGGCGTCGGTGGGATACTACCCTGGTTGTACTGAATTTCTAACCCATGCCCCTTAGCGGGGTAGGAGACAGTGTCAGGCGGACAGTTTGACTGGGGCGGTCGCCTCCTAAAAGGTAACGGAGGCGCCCAAAGGTTCCCTCAGAATGGTTGGAAATCATTCGTAGAGTGTAAAGGCACAAGGGAGCTTGACTGCGAGACCTACAAGTCGAGCAGGGTCGAAAGACGGGCTTAGTGATCCGGTGGTTCCGCATGGAAGGGCCATCGCTCAACGGATAAAAGCTACCCCGGGGATAACAGGCTTATCTCCCCCAAGAGTCCACATCGACGGGGAGGTTTGGCACCTCGATGTCGGCTCATCGCATCCTGGGGCTGTAGTCGGTCCCAAGGGTTGGGCTGTTCGCCCATTAAAGCGGTACGCGAGCTGGGTTCAGAACGTCGTGAGACAGTTCGGTCCCTATCCGTCGTGGGCGTAGGAAATTTGAGAGGAGCTGTCCTTAGTACGAGAGGACCGGGATGGACATACCGCTGGTGTACCAGTTGTCGTGCCAACGGCATCGCTGGGTAGCTATGTATGGACGGGATAAGTGCTGAAAGCATCTAAGCATGAAGCCCCCCTCAAGATGAGATTTCCCATTACGCAAGTAAGTAAGACCCCTGAAAGACGATCAGGTAGATAGGTTCGAGGTGGAAGTGTGGCGACATATGGAGCTGACGAATACTAATCGGTCGAGGACTTAACCACATTTTGTGAATTGCACAATGCACCGTTTATCCAGTTTTGAAAGAACAACTTCTTTCTTAAAAGAGAGCTTCAAGACACAAGTAGTACAAGGAAGCAAATGAGTGAATGAAGGAGCGTACCTATGTACGTGACTGATTGAACGAATGTAGCTGACGCAGTAATACGCCGTGTATTGGAGGTCGACCATAGTCTAGTGATGATGGCAAAGAGGTCACACCCGTTCCCATACCGAACACGGAAGTTAAGCTCTTTAGCGCCGATGGTAGTTGGGGGCTTCCCCCTGTGAGAGTAGGACATCGCTAGGCAAACAAAGACTCGATGATATCGGGTCTTTTTTCTTTTTATAGGAAAGGATAAAATTAGGCACTGTATAGAATAATTATCGTAAAAGATTGTATATGTCTAAACGAAAGCGCCATCCCCTTGCATAGCATCGTCTTAATAAACCATAATATTACTTAAAATGTAATATTATGGTTTATTTAATAATGTAAATATTATATAATTTTATATGTTTACTCCATTGTTATGAGTAAAAAGGTGTATTCTATTTTTGAAGTTTTCCCTATATTTCTATTTAGGGGGATTTTATAGTTTAGAAGAAATAAAATAAAAGGGGAGTCTGCAATGAAAAGATTATTTAAGAGTACGGTAGCTACATTCCTTGCGATGATAATGATGCTTTCAATGATCATCCCGGTAATGGCAACTGAACAACAAACACCTGATATAAGTGAGTGGGCAATAGAGGCATTACACGAAGGTGAAAAGTTTGGTATTTTCCCGATGGAATGGTATTATGACGGTTTTAGAAGTGAAATTCCGTTAGAAAAACTAGAAACATTATTGTCATTAACAGAGGAAAAAATTGCGGCATTAAATCTTGAGAAGAATAAAAATTATAAGCCTGTTAGTTATGAAGGGGATAACTCTAGAGGAGATATCATCAATAGACTTTATAATATTGTGGCCCAATATGATTTACCTGTTGGCAACACAGCAGTAGATTATTTAAAGGAACGCAAGGTATTACGAGGTTCTAGTAAAGGGTTACAATTAGAAAAAAGTGCAACGACGGAACAAGCGGTAATACTAGCTGTTCGACTAGTAAAGGATACATATCATCTCGCACAACAAGGTGGTAAAGGTGTAGCTTGGGTAGTGGAGAACGATGATACAGTTGTTTATTTATTAGGTTCCATTCACGTAGGAATATCGGAATTATATCCGTTCAATGAAAAATTATTAGCAGCTTTCAATCAATCTGATGCTCTTTTAGTGGAAGCTAATCTCTATGATTCAGAAGGAATTCAATATTTAATAGAAAAAGCAATGTATCAAGAAGGGACAACAATTAAAGACGCTGTAAGTGAAGAGGCATATGCAAAAATTGAAAAGGTTGCACAAAAGCACAACTTACCATTAGAACAATTAATCATGCAAAAACCTTGGACGTTATCAAGCACTTTATCTGGCTTATCATTAAGTGAATTTTTCGGAAGTTCTGTTGAAGAAATGAATAATTATGGAGTAGATAATTATTTCCTATTAAATGCACTCCTACAGGAAAAGCCAATTATAGAATTAGAAGGTATTAAAACTCAAGTAGATATGTTTGAAGGCTTATCACCTGAGGGGCAAGAAGACTATTTAGTAGAAACACTTGATAGTATTCTAGAACCGAATGAGGAAAGTCAGTACGAGCTCATTCAGGACTGGTTTAATCATTGGAAAAATGGGGATATTGAAGGTTTTGCAAAGAGTATGCAAGTTATAGAAGGTGAACCTTCAGAGTTTAATAAAGCATTAATCGGTGTAAGAGATGAAAAAATGGCTGAGAAGATTATGGCCTTATTAGAGGATAAAGAAAAAGGGACATATTTCGTTGTCGTTGGTTCAGCACATTTCTTAGTCGATAAAACTATTCGCTATCATTTAGAGGAAAATGGATACGATGTTAAACCGTTTTATCAATAATAATAATGAAATAATCGAAAATAAATTTAAATTTTATTTCTGAAATGAAGATGTAAATAAAACGGCTAAAAAACAGGTAGAGAAAAGCGAATCACTTTTCTTTACCTGTTTTACTATTATTAAGTATATGGAATACGTTTAATCAGCTCAAAAATACAATGCATAGTTTTATTTTGCACTAGCAAGTCCAACTGATTGATTGTCGTATTTTTCGTCTGTTAATGCTTTTAACATGAAATGGGCTACGCTTGCACGGGGGATTGAACGGGAAGTATGGGGCACGCTATCAAATGATTCTACGTAATCAAGCTCTAGTGGCGTATTTTTTAAGCCCATTGGACGAGCGATTGTATAAATGACATCTTTGGCAAGGATATAATCTAGTGCTGCACGGTGATCTTTTAAAGGTTTTTCTAGCATTTTCATCACCATCTTGCCTGAAATGCCTGGTATTTCACCATTTATCCCTGCTGATGCACAGTATACGATGCGTTTAATCCCTGCTGCTTCCATACCGTCTGCGATATTTCTCCCCATTTTTTGAATCGATGTATGCTTTTCGGGTCCTGCTGTTGAACCAATACATGATACAACAGCGTCATGTCCGTTTATTGCCTGAGCAACTGCAGATGCATCAAAGGCATCTCCTTGAATAATATTCACATCTACTTTTGTATGCAACTTGTCAGGCGTACGGACGAAAGCGGTTACTTTGTGTCCTTGTTTTATTGCCATTTTCACAAATTCTTGTCCGACACCGCCTGTTGCACCAAATACGATTAGTTTCATTTGATTTCACCTCTGTCACATTATGGTTGATTTATTATAACACATGTGTCACTTACTATTATGCAGATAACACCGCCTGCTTTACGATATAATGAAAGAAGAACAATGAACGGAGTGAAACGACATGAAAAGCGAGCGACCGCTTGTAGAGGCACTGCAAAGATTTGTAGAAAAAGAACCGCAGTCTTTGCATGTACCAGGACACAAAAATGGACGCATTTCAACATTACCAAAACCTTTGAAAAAGGCATTAATATATGATGTAACAGAACTAACAGGATTAGATGACTTTCATTATCCAGAAGAGGCAATTGAGGAAGCGCAAAAACTATTAGCCAAAACGTATGGAGCAGATTATAGCTTTTTTTTAGTCAATGGTTCGACTGTAGGGAATTTAGCGATGATTTATGCTACTTGTAAACGTGGCGATACGATTTTTGTTCAACGCAATGCGCATAAATCCGTGTTTCATGCAATAGCGTTAGTCGGAGCGAAACCGATCTATTTAGCGCCAGAGTGGGATGAGCATACAAAATCAGCGGGGGCGGTACCACTTGAGACCGTAAAAGAAGCTTTGAAACAACATCCAGAGGGAAAAGCGCTCGTTCTTACATATCCAACGTATTATGGTGTAGTAGCAAAAGATTTAAAAGAGCAAATTTCGCTTTGCCATGCGCAAAATATCCCGGTATTAGTAGATGAGGCACATGGAGCCCATTTTACCGCAAGTGAACGATTTCCAACATCAGCGTTAGATTTAGGCGCAGATGTGGTTGTTCAATCGGCACATAAAACGCTTCCTGCTATGACAATGGCATCCTTTATGCATGTGAAATCAACACTTGTATCGAATAGTCAAATCAATCATTACTTACGGATGCTGCAATCTAGTAGTCCTTCTTATTTATTATTAGCTTCCTTAGATGATGCGAGGCATTATATTAGCAAATACATGGAAAGTGATGCAGTATACTGTTTAGAAAAGCGAAACCAATGGATTGAAGCATTGCGTTCTATTCCATCATTAGAAGTAATAGAGGCAGATGACCCGTTAAAAGTATGTATTCGTTTCCCAGGGTACACGGGCATGGAATTAAAAGCAGCTCTAGAGGAAAGTGAATTATATGTGGAACTTGCGGATATTGAGCAAGTACTGGCGGTTTTACCATTATTAAAACATGGAGAAGTATACCCTTACGCAGATATTCGCATTCGTGTGAAAAATGCTGTTGCTCAATTGAAAAAGAAAGAGGGGAATGGCTTTACCGTTGCAAGCAGGCAATATGAAATGGCACCGATCATTACACCGAATATGTCATTTGATGAGGTGGACATGATAGAGAAAGAATGGATTCCGTATATGCGAGCGATTGGTCGTATCGCTGCAGGTATGCTCATTCCGTATCCGCCGGGCATTCCATTATTTGTCCCAGGGGAAAAAATTACAGTAGGAAAGTTAAGTCAGTTGGAAGAATTGCTTGCAATCGGTGCCACATTTCAAGGAACGCATCGTTTAGAGGAGCGTTTCATTCAGGTACTAAAGTAGTCGTTGGAGGAATATAACAAAATGGTAGGAAATTTATTTATTACATTCGAAGGGCCAGAAGGTGCAGGAAAAACATCTGTATTAAAATCAATCGTTGAACGGCTTCAACGTGAAAATATGGAAGTATTAGCAACACGTGAACCAGGTGGGATTGAAATTGCTGAGAAAATCCGTGAGATTATTTTAAATCCAGCCTACACGGCCATGGACGCCCGCACCGAGGCGTTATTATATGCTGCAGCGCGCAGTCAACATTTTTATGAGAAAGTACAACCAGCACTTGAAGAAGGTCAGCATGTGTTATGTGATCGTTTTATTGACTCATCATTAGTCTACCAAGGGATGGGACGTAATTTAGGGATAGAGGCCGTACGTAGAATTAATGAATTTGCAATTGGTACGCGTATGCCAGATAAGACGATTTTATTTGATTTAGAGCCATCGATTGGACTGGCGCGAATTGCTGCAAATCGAACAAATGAAATCAACCGCTTAGATAATGAAGAGCTAGCCTTTCATGAGAAAGTACGAGAGGGGTACTTACAATTAGCAAAAGAGGAACCCGAACGTATCATCATAATCGATGCAAGTCAGCCGTTAGATCAGGTGATAGAGGCTACTTGGGGTATTTTAAAGGAACTGCTAAAGGAAAAGTAAATGAAGTATGCACAGCTAATATGATATAATAATAATATCTATTCAACTGAAAGGGTGAATGTGAGTGAAGTTAGTCGTAGCGGTAGTTCAAGATCAGGATAGTAATCGTCTAGCGAATGCCTTAACGAAACATGATTTTCGTGCGACAAAACTGGCAAGTACAGGTGGATTTTTACGCTCTGGAAATACGACATTTTTAATCGGTGTAGATGATGAACGTATTCCACAACTATTGGACGTTATACGAGATAATTGTCGTTCACGTGAGCAAATGGTTGCCCCTGTGTCTCCACTTGGTGGAAATGCTGATTCGTATATACCTTACCCAGTTGAAGTGGAAGTTGGCGGAGCAACAGTGTTCGTATTACCAATTGAACAGTTCCACCATTTTTAAGATGGAGGAGAGATTTCTATGAAAATTAATCGTGATATGCGGGTTGGTTTTCCGAACCAAAATGAAGTGCGACAGTCAAACCAAAACAGTGCAAGATTTGGCGATATGGTTGTAAAGCAAGGGTCTAAAATGCAAACCGAGCAGCTAACACGTCTACTTGGTGATATTTCCGCTGCTGGGGACCGTGTGGCACGTTCGCGAAATCTGCGAGAGTTAACACGCTTTAAAATGCTTATAAAGCGTTTTTTACAAGAAGCGGTAGACTATGGTTTAGAAATGAAGCAATCCCATACCTGGAATCGATTTGGTGAAGGACGACGTTTAAAAATTGTAGAAACAGTGGATGAACATCTTGTTGAGCTTGCCCAAGATATTTTAAATGAAGAGAAAGAAACGATTGATTTATTAGATAAAATAGGTGAAATTAAAGGTTTATTAATTAACCTATATATGTAGAACCCGTGTCTTTATCGTGTGTGGACACGGGGTTTTTTCTAAAGGCTCCGGTCAAATATACGGTTGATATTTGTGAAAACAGTGTAGCTTCACTATTTCACAAGTTTACTAATCTGAATGAAAATCAACAAACGAAGTTGCACAAAGCCCAATCTGGACGCAATTACGCTAAGGTGTAATTGATAGAACGTTCATAATGAGCGTTAGAGGTGAAATAAATGGTACGACAAGTGGAAGAGCTAAAAGCATTGCAACCTATCGTAATGAAACAGCTCCAAACAATTTATGAAAAAAATAGAATGGCACATGCCTATATATTTGACGGCGAAAAAGGTACAGGAAAGCGTGATGTCATGACATTTTTTGTGAAACTTTTGTTATGTGAAAATCCGCTAGAAAATGTTCCATGTGAAACGTGTCGACATTGTATTCGAATTGATTCAGGTAATCATCCAAATATAAAACAAATAGAGCCGGAAGGACAGTTTGTTAAAATTGACCAAATCCGAGATCTCATTGCAGAAATGATGATGACAGGGGTAGAAAGTGGCCGTAAAATTTATGTAATACATCATGCAGATAAGTTAAATACAGCATCCGCCAATATGTTGCTTAAGTTTTTAGAAGAGCCAGATGGTGAAGTGACGGCCATCTTATTGACAGAACAAATTCAAGGCATATTGCCAACCATTCGTTCGAGATGCCAACATATTAAATTTTCAAAAGTACCACGCCAAATTTTAATGGAACGCCTTGTAGAGCAAGGGGTTACGCATTCAATGGCTTCGACAGTGAGCATGATTACAAATGAGTTGGAAACAGCAATGATGCTCGCAAATGATGAGCAGTTTGCACATGCGAGAAAAACAGTGTTAAAATTAGTAGAGACAGTTAGAAATAATGTACATGAAGCATTACTGCTCGTACATGAAGACTGGCTTCCTTCGTTTAAAGAAAAAAGTGATATGGAGCAAGTATTAGACTTACTGCTATTTGCTTATCGCGATATTGTTGCAATTAAGGCTAATCCTGATGCAGTTTGTACATATCCAGATATGCTATACAACTTTAAGGAAATGGCTTTGCATACAACTTACGAGCGATTGTCGAGTCAAATGCAGGCGGTTTTACAAGCACGAGCCAACTTGCAGCGCAATATGAATCGAGCGTTACTGATGGAACAGCTAGTGCTGAATTTGCAGGAGGGGTATACATTTGTATAATGTAGTCGGAGTCCGCTTTAAGAAGGCGGGTAAAATATATTATTTCGATCCAGCTGCTTACATACTAGATGTAGGTCAGTATGTAATTGTTGAAACAGCACGTGGGATTGAATACGGGAAAGTAGTCGTCCCAATTCGGCAAGTAGATGAACATGATGTTGTATTACCACTTAAACAAGTCGTTCGTCCAGCAGACGAGCGGGATCGAATTCAAGTGGATGAAAATTTATTAGAGTCAAAGCGAGCATTTGACTTAGCAAATGTGAAGATTATTGAGCATAGCTTAGATATGAAGCTCGTAGATGTTGAATATACATTTGACCGCAATAAGATTATTTTTTATTTTACAGCTGAAGGACGTGTTGACTTCCGCGAACTTGTAAAAGATTTAGCTTCTGTATTCCGCACACGTATCGAATTACGCCAAATTGGAGTCCGTGATGAGGCAAAACTTCTTGGTGGAATTGGTCCATGTGGACGTATGCTTTGTTGTTCTACATTTTTAGGAGATTTTGATCCAGTATCCATTAAAATGGCAAAAGATCAAAATTTATCCCTTAATCCGACCAAAATTTCCGGGCTCTGCGGTCGTTTAATGTGTTGCTTAAAATATGAAAATGATGATTATGAAGTGGCAAAAGAAGGGATGCCAGACATTGGCGATATTACGATAACGCCAGATGGACCAGGTAAGGTGATTGGACTGAATGTTTTAGAGCGCTTAATTCAAGTTTATTTGCAGGAGCAAGAACGCGCTGCTGAATACTCGCTAGAAGAGTTGTTAGAGGTTGAAAAAAATCTGATATAGATAGAAACTTAATGGGGTGGCTTGAGTGAAGGACCGTAATTTTTTAGATACTGTTATGGAGTTCGAAAAGCAACTCGAATCAATGCAGCAACAATTTGGTGCTTTAAAGCATTTCGTTGCCCATATGATGGAGGAACATCAGACACTTCAAACGGAAAACCTTCATCTGCGAAAGCGTCTAGAAGAGCTTTTGTCCAATGAGAAGCCCGTTGTGAAAAGCAAGAAGAAGGGTAGCGCATTGGATATAGGAGAAGGATATGATAACTTGGCACGCCTTTATCACGAAGGATTCCACGTTTGTCATGTTCATTTTGGAAGCTCACGCAAAGGTGAAGATTGCTTGTTTTGTCTATCGTTTTTAAATAAAGAAAATAGTTAATAAAAAGGCTGCTTCCTACTTATACAGGGGGTCAGTCTTTTCTTACGAATAAAGAGGTATTTAATTGAACATGCCTTTTTTGAATTGGAAGGAGTTAGTTATGAACGAGTGGTTAAAGGATGATGAGCGCTTAGATTATTTACTAGCGGAGGACTTGCGCATTATTCAAAGTCCGTCTGTTTTTTCCTTTTCACTAGATGCTGTGTTACTTTCTCGTTTTGTTTCTGTACCAAAGCGAGGGGCTATCATCGACTTGTGTTCAGGAAATGGTGTCATTCCATTATTTTTAAGTGCGCGTACGAATGCTAAAATTATGGGCGTTGAATTGCAACCAAGATTATATGATATGGCGTGTCGTAGTATAGCGTATAATAAGTTAGAAGCACAAATCGAGATGAAACTAGGTGATGTGAAAGCAGCACCAAGTGAGCTTGGTATTGAAAAATACGATGTTGTGACATGTAACCCGCCGTATTTTTTAGCACATGAATTAAGCGATAAAAATGTGAGTGAGCATTATGCTATCGCACGTCATGAGCTGCATTTAACTTTAGAAGAAGCCGTATATTCGGCAAGTCGCTTATTAAAGCAAGGTGGAAAGGCGGCCTTTGTCCATAGACCAGAGCGTTTATTAGATATTGTCACAGCGATGCGTGCTAACCGCTTAGAACCAAAGCGTATGCAATTCATCTATCCGAAGTGTGGAAAAGAGGCGAACACGCTATTAATTGAAGCGATTAAAGATGGTAAGCCAGGCCTGAAAATCTTACCGCCTCTTTTTGTGTATAAAGAGAATAATGAATATACAGAAGAGATTCGAGTCATGCTTTATGGAGAATAAACACTATTTCTACGTGCTAGAATGTAATGATCACACTTTATATGCAGGCTATACGAATCATCTAGAAAGGCGTATCGCTACACATAATGCAGGGAAAGGTGCTAAGTATACAAAAGTACGTATACCTGTAAAATGTATTTACTATGAAACATTTGAGTCTAAACAAGAAGCTATGCGAAAAGAATATGCATTTAAACAATTAAAGCGCAGTGAAAAATTGAATTATATAAGGAGCAAAGCACATGAAATCACAAAAGAGTAGCCAGCATGAAGGCAATGCTTGTTTATACTTAGTCGCTACCCCTATAGGCAATTTAGAGGATATGACGGTTCGTGCATTGCGCATTTTAAAAGAAGTGGATGTCATTGCAGCAGAAGATACACGTAACACAAAAAAACTGTGTAACTATTTTGAGATTGCGACACCGCTTGTTAGCTATCATGAGCATAATGTAGAAACGGGTGGAGAGAAGTTACTGTCGTATTTACGAGAAGGGAAATCAGTCGCACTGGTAAGCGATGCGGGCTTACCTTGTATTTCAGATCCAGGTGCCGATATTGTTGAAAAAGCACTTGCTGAAGATTTTGCAGTTGTACCGATACCAGGAGCAAATGCAGCACTAACGGCATTGATTGCTTCGGGGTTAGTGCCGCAGCCATTTTATTTTTTCGGCTTTTTAAATCGAAATAAAAAAGAACGTCGTTTACAGTTGGAAAAGTTAGCAAGACGTGAGGAAACAATTTTATTTTATGAGGCACCACACCGTTTAAAAGACACATTAAAAGATTTGCATCTTGTATTCGGGAATCGCCGACTTGTTTTAGCACGTGAATTAACAAAGAAATTTGAAGAATTTTTACGTGGGACGGTTGAAGAGGCTATGGAGTGGGCAGAATCACATGAGATTCGTGGTGAATTTGTTGTTGTCGTTGAGGGGAATCCCTTTGGTGAACAAGAGGAAGAAGAAACTATATGGGCATCGATGACGGTTGTTGAACATATCAACTATATAATAGAAGAAACTCATGTAAGTTCAAAAGAAGCGATTAAAGAAGTCGCAAAACTACGTGGTGTATCGAAGCGTGATGTATACAACGAATATCATCAGTAAATAAAAGAAGGGCTACCTTTCCAGAAGGGTGGCCCTTTAAACATGTAGATTATTTTTTTAAGTTGTTTTGAATTTCGTTCACTAACATTTCTGCGCCTTCTGGACTTAAAATTAATTTTCCTCCAACAAGACGGAAGTTATCATCAGAAACTTCACCTGTTACAGCACAAGTCATATTAGGCATGTATTTTTTAAGGATGATTTTGTCATCATCAACGTAAATTTCTAATGCGTCTTTTTCAGCAATGCCTAATGTACGACGAAGTTCGATAGGGATAACTACACGACCTAACTCATCGACTTTACGAACAATACCTGTAGATTTCATGATATATTTCCTCCTAAGCTTAATATAATAATTCGTCAAAATTCGACATCAATTCCTTGTCTACGATAAATCATACCAAGTAATGCCATAAACGTCAATTAATTAATACTTAAAATATTAAATTGATGTGAATTTTTCATCAAAATAAACAACAAAGTACAATAAATTAAAGATTTTTACTATATAAATACGAAAAAGACCTAATTTTCTGAAAAATATTTTCCTTTTCGTTTGGTTTTTTTTCGACAAAGTAAATTTTTTCTTTTTAATAGGGATAGACTTGACTAATATCTAGCTATTGGTAATAAACTGTATGTTATTGAGCAACTAAATGGCACAATATAACGGTGAATGTGTTTTCTTAATAATCTTTCATTGAAACGAATTTCGGACTTCGTTAGAATAAGTACTATACTGTGAAACAAATGGAGGCAGTTCTAGTGAGCGAACAAAAAACATTTTATATAACAACCCCTATTTACTATCCAAGCGGTAAGTTCCACATCGGTACCGCGTATACAACGGTTGCATCGGATACAATCGCACGTTACAAGCGTTTACGTGGTTTCGATGTACGCTTTTTAACAGGGATGGACGAGCATGGACAAAAAATCCAAGAAAAAGCACAAGAAGTAGGTAAACATCCTCAAGCGTACGTAAATGAGATTGCTGATGCGGCGAAAAAGCTATGGTCATTAATGGACATTTCTTATGATGACTTTATCCAAACGACGCAAGAGCGTCATAAACAAAGTGTTGAAAAGATTTTTAAACACTTTTTAGATAATGGCGACATCTATAAAGGCGAGTATGAAGGACTTTATTGTGTGCCATGTGAGTCATATTATACAGAGACGCAATTAGTAGACGGCAAATGTCCAGATTGTGGTCGTGCTGTTCAAACAGTTAAAGAAGAATCTTACTTCTTTAATATGAAAAAATATTCCAATAAATTACTGAAGTACTATGAAGAAAATGTCGAATTTATTGAACCAGAATCTCGCAAGAATGAAATGATTAACAACTTTATTAAGCCTGGCTTAGAAGATTTATCTGTTTCTCGTACATCATTTGACTGGGGCATTAAAGTACCTGGCGATCCCAAGCATGTTATTTACGTATGGGTAGACGCTTTATCCAACTATATTACGGCACTTGGTTATGGTTCAGACAACGAAGAGCTATTCAATAAGTATTGGCCAGCTGATGTGCATGTAGTAGGAAAAGACATTGTGCGTTTCCACACAATTTACTGGCCGATTTTCCTAATGGCTTTAGGTTTACCATTACCGAAAAAAGTATTCGCCCATGGTTTTATTATGATGAAAGATGGGAAAATGTCGAAATCAAAAGGAAATGTTGTATACCCAGAAATGCTTGTAGAGCGTTACGGTTTAGATGCAACACGTTATTTCTTACTTCGTGAGCTGCCATTTGGTTCAGATGGTGTATTCTCACCAGAATCATTTGTGGAACGAACAAATTTCGACTTAGCGAATGACTTAGGGAACTTATTAAACCGTACTGTATCCATGATGAATAAATATTTTGACGGGTTCATTCCAACAGAAAATCTAGAAGCAACAGAGTTTGATGCGGCATTAAAGGCGCATGCAGAAGAAGTACGTGTTAAATATGAAGAAAGCATGGAGAAAATGCAATTTAGTGTTGTATTATCTGAGCTTTGGTCACTCGTATCACGTACAAATAAATATATTGATGAAACATCTCCGTGGGTCTTAGCAAAGGAGGAGGCAGACAAGCCGAAATTAGCTGCTGTCATGGCAAACTTAGCAGAAAGCTTACGTCATATTGCAGTAATGTTACAGCCATTTATGACGTCATCACCAAAACGTATAGCAGAACAGCTTGGTTTAGATGAGCAGTTATTAACATGGGATTCTATTTTAACATTCGGAAATATTATTCCGCTAAACACAAAAGTGGTAGAAAAAGGTATTCCTATTTTCCCTCGTCTAGAGACGGAAGTGGAAATTGCCTATATTCGTGAGCAAATGCAAGCGAGCATCCAAACGCCTCAAGTAGAAACAAAAAATGAGGTAACAGAAGTACCTGAAGTGCCAGAAATCACAATTGATGATTTCATGAAAGTAGATTTACGTGTAGCCACAGTTACAGCTTGTGAGCCTGTACCAAAAGCCAATAAATTATTAAAGCTGCAAGTAGACCTTGGTTATGAACAACGCCAAGTCGTATCAGGGATTGCAGAGCACTACAAACCGGAACAATTAGTAGGGCAAAAAGTAATTGTTGTCGCGAATTTAAAACCTGTAAAATTACGTGGGGAATTATCACAGGGAATGATTTTAGCGGGTTCTCATGAGGGCTTTTTAACACTTGCAACGGTTGATCCGAAATTAGAAAACGGTGCAAAAGTAAAGTGATTTGTTGAAAAAAGTCTGTTGAACAATCAAGTGTTCGACAGACTTTTTATCGTGAGGAATAAACGATGGTTTAAAATTATTCTAATATAGCTATAAATCCTTTAAATGGAAGGCTGTAGCTAGTTAAACCTTATTCCTATAAAATGTATGGCTTATATTATTACAAAATAAACTAGTGAGTAATGAAAATGAAATATTTCTGAAAAACAGGAAACATTCTATTCGATTACAATACAGGGTAGGAGAGAGAAAAATGGCTTCTTATATTGACACACATGTACATTTAAATGCAGATCAGTACGAGGAAGATTTACAGGAAGTAATTGATCGAGCGTTACAAGCAAACGTAGAGAAAATGATCGTGATTGGATTTGATCGCAAGACAATTGAACGCGCGATGAAGCTCGTAGAGGAATATGACTTTATTTATGCTGTAATTGGTTGGCATCCGGTCGATGCTATTGACTGTACGGATGAAACGCTTGAATGGATTGAAATGTTAGCCAAGCATCCAAAAGTTGTCGGAATCGGTGAGACAGGACTAGACTATTACTGGGACAAGTCACCAAAGGATATCCAAGAATATTGGTTCCGAAAGCAAATACAGCTAGCGCAAAAATGTAGCTTGCCGATTATTATTCATAATCGTGAGGCAACAGGCGATGTCGTACGTATTTTACATGAAGAAAATGCAGCATCTGTTGGTGGCATTATGCATTGCTATGGCGGGAGTGTAGAAACGGCCCGTGAATGTATTGCAATGAATTTTATGATTAGTCTAGGTGGGCCTGTGACATTTAAAAATGCACGCCAACCAAAAGAAGTAGCGAAAGAAATTCCGTTAGAGCATTTACTAATCGAGACGGATGCACCTTATTTGGCTCCTCACCCATATCGAGGGAAGCGAAATGAACCTTGTTTTGTGCTGCTCGTTGCCGAAGAAATTGCCCGTCTCAAGGAACTTCCGGTAGAAGATGTGGCAAAAGCAACAACGGAAAATGCAAAGCGCTTTTTCGGCATTTGTGACTAATTTGTGAACTCGCCTCCAATGCTACGTTTGAAAAGGTTTACAAGCAGTTGTAAAAATGTACATACGGGAATGAGGGTTGACAGCTAGAAATCAAGCCCGTATAATCCAACGAGTATTAAGGAGGCGTTTTTTCATGTCAAATCACACCATGAAAAACCTGTTCTTTAGTTCATTGAGGCGTAAGCAAACAGCGGTAAGAATATTATCACTTATCCTGTTTGTAACAGTAATTTTATTCGTTTTATATCAGGGAACGAAAACATCCGTTGTAGTGAATGCAAATGGAGAACAAATAGAATTAGCAACACATGCACAAACAGTTGCAGAATTGTTAGCGTCACAGGATATCACTGTGGCAGAATATGATAAAGTATCCCCCTCACTGGACACTGAGATTGTCAGCGGAATGACAATTACTTGGGAACAGGCAGAAGAAATCTTTATTTCAGTTGATGGAAATCAGTCAAATATTTGGACAACTGAAAAAGTAGTGAAGAACATTTTGGAAGAAGCAAATATTGAAGTAGCGGAGCATGATGAAGTATCACTCGGCTTAGATACAGAAGTAGGAGCAGATAACAAAATCGATATTCAAAAGGCGTTTCAGTTAACGCTTGTCGATGGCTTAGAAGAGAGACAAGTATGGTCCACTTCGACTACGGTCGCTAACTTTTTGAAACAACAAGATATTACATTAGACGAATTTGATCGTGTCGAGAAAAACATGGAGGACGTTATCACTCCAAACGATAAAATCGCAGTTGTTCGCGTAGAAAAAGTTACCGATGTGGTGGAAGAATCAATCGATTTCGCAGTTGAAAAGAAAAATGATTCTTCGATATTGAAGGGAAAAGAACAAGTCGTTACAGCAGGTCAAAAAGGTACCGTTGAACGAACGTATGAAGTCGTAAAAGAAAATGGCAAAATTGTAACGAAAGCATTAAAATCTGAAAAAGTAATAAAAGAACCAACAACAAAAGTAGTAGCAGTTGGTACGAAGGTTGTAACAGCATCTGTATCACGTGATAATTCCTCGGCGCCAGCTGGTGGAAAAGAATTTTACGTAACCGCAACGGCTTATACACCAAACTGTAATGGTTGCACGGGCATCACTGCTACAGGTCTTAATATAAAAGCAAATCCAAATATGAAAGTCATTGCTGTTGACCCAAATGTTATTCCGTTAGGTTCAAAGGTTTGGGTTGAAGGTTATGGCTATGCCGTCGCAGCTGATACTGGCGGTGCCATTAAAGGCAATAAAATTGATATATTAGTTTCATCAAAGTCTGCAGCGAAAAGCTGGGGACGTAAAAAAGTACGTATTAAAGTGTTAAATTAACAAATTGGCTATTTATTTATGAAAGTCATAGATTGTACACTTCTATTGTAGTGCTTATGTAAGCATGAGCTAAGTTTCTCGTTGCCTAAGCATGCGTGATAGAAATAGCAGCTATCAAATTCAATCAGGATAGTATGAATATTTAAAAATCAAAATTTTACAACTTTTCTAATGTGAATTGAATCATTAATATAGATGTTAGTAAACTAAATACAAGTATTCCAAAATGAATAGGCTTTCCCGTTTTGACTGGCGGGAAAGCTTTTTTCGTGGGTGTAAGTAAGACACCTATGTTAAAATGTCAAAAGAAGCTTGAGGGAAAAGAGGATATACTTTGAACATACAAGAAATTATTGTTGTAGAGGGCAAGGACGATACAGTGGCCATTAAGCGTGCAGTTGGCGCCGATACAATTGAGACAAATGGTTCTGCCATTTCAGAAGAAACGCTTCGTCGCATTGAACATGCTCAAAAGAAACGTGGTGTCATCGTATTCACAGACCCAGATTATCCAGGGCGTCGCATTCGCGCGATTATTGAAGAACGTATACCGGGTGTGAAGCATGCCTTTTTAGCGAAGGAGAAAACAATCGCTAAAAATGGAAAAGGCTTAGGGATTGAGCATGCAAGTGATGAAGACATCCGTATAGCATTGCGTAATGTGTATACAGTAAATACAAGCAATTATTTTGAAGAGAAAATTACACTGGAAGATTTAATGCTAGCGAAATTGATTGGGCATCCCCAATCAAAGGAACGTCGCACTCGAATGGGAGAAATTTTGAATATTGGTATGACGAACGGCAAGCAGCTACATAAGCGCCTGATTATGTTTCAAATTACAGAAGAGCAATTTAAGGAAGCTATAGTACAGTTAGATCAGGAGGAAAAACATGTATAAAGATATTGCAACACCGATTCGTACGAAAGAAATTTTAAATAAATATGGATTCTCATTTAAGAAAAGCCTAGGGCAAAACTTTTTAATTGACCCAAATATTTTACGCAATATTGTCAGTCATGCCAATTTAACAAAAGACAGTGGTGCGATTGAAGTAGGACCAGGAATCGGAGCATTAACAGAGCATTTAGCACGCGCAGCAAAAAAAGTGGTGTCATTTGAGATTGATCAACGTCTACTACCTGTGCTAGAAGACACACTAAGCCCGTATGATAATGTAAAAATCGTGCATTCTGATATATTAAAAGCAGATGTAGTAAAAGTCATCCAAGAAGAAATGGCGCATGTAAATGATATTATGGTTGTTGCGAATTTACCTTACTATGTAACGACACCGATTTTAATGAAGTTACTAAATGACCGCCTGCCGATTCGGGGATTTGTTGTCATGATGCAAAAAGAGGTTGCAGATCGTATTACAGCAAAGCCAGGAACAAAAGAGTATGGCTCATTATCTATTGCTATTCAATATTACTGTACAGCTGAGATCGCCATGATTGTACCGAAAACGGTGTTTATGCCACAACCGAATGTAGATTCGGCTGTTATTCGGCTGATTAAACACGATACGCCACCAGTAAACGTAATTGATGAGGACTTCCTATTTGAGGTTACACGCACATCATTTGCACAACGCCGTAAAACGATTTTTAATAACTTACAAGCAGGTCTTCAAAATGGTAAGAAAAATAAAGAAGTGATTTTGGATGCGTTGGAAATGAGCGGTATTGAGCCGACACGAAGAGGTGAAACATTGACGATCGAAGAGTTTGGCCGCTTAGCAGATGCATTATATCCGCATTTTTGCAATCGTCAATAATATGAATTTCACATAAATTACGCTATTTTTTTTACAAGAAAAAGTTGACGAATATAATTGTTAGGTGATAAAATATTATAATTTGTTGACTATTTAGGCGGTTTGTGATACACTTTTTAATAGTGAGGTGTATGCGAAAATGCCAAAAACGTTAGCCGACATTAAAAGGTCGTTAGAGTGTCATTTGGGAAAACGTTTGCAATTACGAGCAAACGGAGGTCGCAAGAAAACAGTTGAGTGCCAAGGCGTACTAAGCGAAACGTATCGTGCCGTATTCGTTGTTGAACTTGACCAAGAAGACAATTCGTGTAAACGTGTGTCTTATAGCTACACAGATATTTTAACAGAAGCAGTCGAAATTACTTTTTTAGACGACACAATGGCTGTCGCAAAGTAATGCCTAGTTTTATTTATATGTTTAGATGAAACACTCATTGCTAATGGGTGTTTTTCATCTTTTATTGAAGGTTATGCAAAATGCTTGTATCACATTCGTATGATTTACATATGTAGCCTATTTATCCCGCGTTAACGGGCATTAAGATTCCCACCTCAAGGCTTAAGGAAAATCGAGAAGCATAGGTGGGAGATCAACTACCCGTAAAAGCCCGATTGGTTCAACTAACAATCAGTCGGGGATGAGGAACCCCCACTGATTGAAGGTTCACTTTATAGCCAAGCATAAAGTGAACTACTCTTCACATACTATGTGCGTCAACCAGACTTTCAGGAGGAGGTTCATACGCATGGCTAAAGGGAAGATCATGTCGCAACGTCTAAAAGAAGAGATTGCCAAGGAACTCGGATTTTATGATGTAGTAGAAAGAGAAGGCTGGGGCGGGATTAAAGCTCGTGATGCCGGAAATATGGTCAAACGTGCTATTGAAATGGCGGAGCAGAATCTAGCTAACGCCAACCGAAAATAGAAGTAAGGTTGACACACATAGGAATCCCCTTCGGAATATTTTTCGATGAGGGATTTCTTTTGTGCAGAGAATTTATATAAAAGTTTAAACACTTTCCATAAGTCCGAGGTAGCTGTCTATGGTAAAATAAATGGCATGATATTCGCGAATGGATTTGCGAGACGTAAGGAGGATTTTGGCATGCTGTATGTAAAGGCGCCCGCTAAAATTAATTTAACATTAGATGTTTTATATAAACGCCCAGATCATTACCATGAAGTAGAAATGATTATGACAACCGTTGACTTAGCTGACCGTATAGGATTAGAGCCTCGTAAAGATGGTCAAATTAAAATTATTTCGGCTGATCGCTTTGTGCCAGATGATGAGCGCAATTTTGCTTACCAGGCAGCGAAGCTTTTAAAAGATACATACGGCATTGCAGAAGGTGTATCGATTAAAATTGAAAAAGAAATTCCAATCGCCGCTGGATTAGCAGGTGGTAGCAGTGATGCGGCAGCTACGTTACGTGGTTTGAATGATATGTGGGATTTAAATTTAACGTTAGATGAGTTAGCAGAGCACGGTTCGAAAATTGGATCAGATGTATCGTTTTGTGTGTATGGTGGTACAGCCCTTGCAACAGGGCGCGGGGAGAAAATTGAAGAATTACCGGCTCCACCAACTTGTTGGGTCATACTAGCAAAACCAAAAATCGGTGTTTCAACTGCCGAAGTATATGGCGGACTAAAATTAGAAGGCATAAAACACCCTAGTACAAAACAAATGATTAAAGCGATTGAGCAACAAAATTATGAGTTGATCTGTGAGTCTTTAGGAAATGTTTTGGAAACTGTAACATTTAAGCTTCATCCTGAAGTGGTGACGATTAAAGAGCAAATGCAGCGCTTCGGAGCCGATGCAGTCCTTATGAGTGGTAGCGGTCCGACGGTGTTTGGCCTTGTTGATTCAGAAACACGTGCGACACGAGTTTACAATGGTTTACGTGGTTTTTGTGAAGAAGTATATGTTGTACGGATGTTAGGTGAGCGGAATCCACTTGCCTAAATACGTATATTTATGGTAATTTACCTATTAAAAGTTCGTATTTAAGAATGCTTTTTATTATGTATATATAGGAGAGGATCACATGAAATGGAAGCGCAGTGAACGCCTTGTTGATATGACTTACTATTTACTTGAGCATCCACACCAGCTGATCCCGCTAACTTATTTTTCTGATCTATACAATGCCGCAAAATCCTCAATTAGTGAGGATTTAACGATTGTAAAGGAAACTTTTGAAGAAAAAGGAATCGGGTTGTTACTGACAGTACCTGGCGCAGCAGGTGGGGTAAAATATATCCCGAAAATGTCAGATGAAGAAGTAAAAAATATTATTCACGAACTGATTGTAGAACTGGGGCAGTCGGATCGATTATTACCAGGCGGCTACTTATTTATGACGGACTTATTAGGCAATCCCGATTTAATGAATCGAGTGGGAAAAGTCTTTGCTAGCGCATTTGCAGACAAGCAAATCGATGTCATCATGACCGTTGCAACGAAAGGGATTTCAATTGCCCATGCTATTGCACGTCATTTGAATGTACCGGTTGTCGTTGTTCGTCGTGATAATAAAGTAACAGAAGGTTCTACCGTCAGTATTAATTATGTATCAGGTTCTTCTCGTCGTATTCAGACGATGGTATTATCAAAACGCAGTATGAAGAGTGGCCAGCGTGTGCTCATTACCGATGATTTTATGAAGGTCGGCGGTACGATGAACGGAATGAAAAATTTACTGGAGGAGTTCGATTGTGAGCTTGCAGGTATTGCCGTTTTAGTAGAAGCAGAGCATGCGGATGAAACGCTTGTTGATGACTACTATTCTTTAGTGAAATTACATGAAGTAAACGAGAAGGATCGTACCATTGCATTAAGTGAAGGGAATTATTTTTCAAAGGAGCGATTAGGATGAAAACGGTATCAACAACAAATGCACCAGCAGCGATTGGTCCTTATGCACAAGGGATTATCGTCAATAACATGTTTTATTCTTCAGGTCAAATTCCATTAACTGCACAAGGTGAGTTAGTAGAAGGCGATATTAAAGAACAGACAAATCAAGTATTTGAAAACTTAAAAGCGGTATTAGCAGCAGCTGGTACATCTTTAGACCAAGTTGTCAAAACAACGGTATTTATGAAAGATATGAACGATTTTGCACATATGAATGAAGTGTATGCATTGCATTTCGGAAATCATAAGCCAGCTCGTTCAGCTGTAGAAGTAGCACGCCTGCCGAAAGATGTAAAAGTAGAAATCGAAGTCATTGCATTAGTGAAATAAGCATATAAAAAGGGGGTGATTGGAAAGGGTTAGCTTGCCAATCACCCTCTCTTCTGCTCCTCGTAACTATCATTACGCTCATCAAAATGTCACTATTCTTGCTGGAAAAAACATTATTTTTCATAAAAAATAAAATATTTTCAATTTTTATTCAATTCAGGCAGGAATTTTATATTTTTTGTAGAAATTAACTCTCATAAAAGATGTAAGATTACGCCGTGTGCAAACTGATGGCAGAATGCGCGCGATCGCTTCCATCACACTAGACGATGAGTTTGTAGTTCATGATATTCGAGTGATTGATGGCAATTCGGGTTTATTTGTTGCGATGCCGAGCAAGCGTACTCCAGATGGGGAGTTTCGTGATATTGCCCATCCGATTAACTCGGGAACACGCAATAAAATCCAAGAAATCGTTTTAGCTGCTTATCACGCTTCAGACGAAGAAAATGAAGAAGAAGTTTTACAATTAGAAGAATCAAACGTATAAGGGTTTTTCAATAAATGAGTCTATTCTTTCAAAGAATAGGCTTATTTTTTTTGAAAAGATAAGAAAGTATAAATTTCTTCTAGTTTAAAGAGTGTCTAGGCATTCGCATTAAAATTTATTTTGCGACGAAAGCGTAAGCGGTAGGAGCACGCTGCTCGGGGTCGCTTTATCAAACACTACGCGTGTCAAGCACGCTAAGAGTTTACTGTTAGTGCTTGTCGCAGTTAAGCGGACGCGAATACGCTTTTCTTAGAATCCTTGCTATTGATAGGGGGTTCTTTTTCTTCTTCAACTTTATAGCCCCCTATGTAATGCTAGGAAGTTATGCAGATTGGGCGTTATAAATTGCCATTTTCACTATCTGTTCATATGGTAGAAAGAACCTTCTTATAGGTAAATGGGGCGTGTTTTACAGATCATAAATGACAAGGAAGGAGAGGACAAAGAAAATGAAAAATGAACAGCGAAAACAATCTTTCTTATGCGAAGCGCTGGAGGATATCAAAACATTTCAAGATTTACTCACAACTTCCTGGTCTAAATATTATGGTCATTTACTCATGAAAATAGTGGGGAGTGACACAATCCCTTTTTGTCTTATCACAACAGAAGGTACGATATTAAGTTTAAGTAATGCAACAGCACAAATCGAAACAACATATTTTCGGCTTGAGGGAATAGAAAAGCAATCTCGCCATATTACAGTGTCACTATTACGAGCATTTGACTTAGAAGATAATGAGACAAATATGATGAAGGAAGTTGTAAGATTAGAAAAATCACTTGCAAAGGCAACGGTAGATTTACGCTATATTACAGCGATTCAATTGTTAGATCCGGATTTATTAGTACGGAAATTTTACGTGGAATCAAAATGGTAATACAAGAAAGGGAGCGTATTGGATGACAACGATTGGTATGTTACATCACCGTAAAGATCCAACAACGGTGATTAAATCGTATGCATATGCAGCAGTAGCAAAAGCAGAAGGGGTATCCTTTTTTTATTTTTCCCCAAATACCGTTAATTTTACGACTAAGACGATTCAGGCAAAGATATTAGAGGATGGTGAGTGGAAAGAACGTACCGTCCCTTTTCCTGATGTGATTTACAATACAGGCAGTCCGGAAAAATTAGCTGTATCTAAAGAGATTATTAACAAACTGAAAAAGGAAATTCCCTTTACAACGCATTCTATTGGTAATAAGTGGAATATTACAGAGCGGTTAAAGGAAGCAAAGGAATTTGCGAACTATTTGATTCCGACTGAAGTTGTGAAAACCGAAGCGCAATTTTATAAATATATTACATCGTTTAAAAAAGTAGTATTTAAACCGATGGCAGGGCGTAAAGGAAAAGGGATTTATTTTATTTCAAAAGTAGGAAGTAGCTATGAAGTTCAAAAAGATACGATTAAAGAACGCTACACAAAGGAGCAACTAGATACGCTTTTAACAGAGCAACTGGCACAAGAAACATTCATTATTCAACCATATATTCAATCTGTGATGAAATCGGGGCAAGTGTTTGATTTCCGATTGCATGTTCAAAAAAATGGTGAAGGAAAATGGGTGATTACGACCGTATATCCAAGAGTAGCACCCGCTGGCTCCATTATTCCAAACATTAATAATGGAGGTTTCACGAATTATTTAGAGCCATTTTTACAACAAGAGTTTCAAGAAGAGGCATTTAATATAAAGCGGATGCTTGAGCACTTTGCTTTATCATTAGCACGCCATTTAGATGAAATTCAAATGGTCAAGTTTGGTGAAATTATTGATGAAATTGGCATCGATGTAGGGCTAGATGAAAATCGAAAAATTTGGATATATGAAGTAAATTGGCGACCAGGTTGTCCACCAGCATTTTACTTAGAGTTAGATGTCGTCAAGCATACCATTCAATATGCAAAATATTTGGCGCATCATCAGAAGGACATTCAAGAGGAAATTCGGGCAACGAAGAGAAGAAAAATGGAAGAAAAATCGCAAAAACCGATTATTGCCATTACGGGAAGTGCTGGGAAAACAACCTCAAAAGCCTTTTTGGCATCAATTCTATCAAAAAAATGGACGATTTTTGAGTCGAAAGATTATTGGAATACAACGGAACATACTAAACAGCATGCAGAGCTCATTAATGAGTCACACGAAGCGGTTGTATTAGAGTATGGTATGGCCTATCCAGGGGTCATTACAGATCATTGTAGTATTATTCAGCCGAATATTAGTATTGTTACGAATATAGGATTAGCACATGTCGGTAACTTTGACGGTGATATTAAAGGGGTTGCAAAAGCGAAATCAGAGCTAATTCATGGCATGGATCAAAAAGGCTTGTTAATTTTAAATAAGGATGATACAAATTCTACTTATTTAACGACCGATATGTTTAAAGGAAAAATCATGACCGTAGGCATTCATACGAACGCAGATTATAAGGCGTATGATGTGCAGTATAAAGACGATGGTATGATATTTAAAATGAAATTAGCGGGGCAGGAAGTACAATTATTTATTCCCATAGTAGGGCAGCACCATGTTTATAATGCGCTGAATGCGATTGCGGTGGCAGATCAATTAGGCTTCTCACCAATGGAGATCAAAGCAGGACTGCTATTTAAAAAGCCACCTCGTAGGCTAACATTGTATCATTGCCGTCACAATATTACATTAATTGACGATACGGTTCATTCACATCCTCAAGGGGCTAGAGCAGCAATTGATGTACTATCATCCATCGCAAAAAAACGAACAATCGCCATTATTGGTCAGATGCGGGAACTGGGTGATTTACGAGAGGAACAATACCGTGAGTTAGGGGCTTATATTCATGAGAGAAATATCGATGTATTAATTACGTATGGGTTCAGGACAGAAGATATTGGGCAAGGGGCTAAGGAAAAAGGCATGCCTGTCTCACACATACATCATTTCCTACAAAAAGATGAATTACATGCACTCCTTAAAAAAATGGTCAAACCAGGCGATACGATTTTAGTTAAAGGGGCGAGTAAAACCAATATGTTTGAAACGATTAAATTTTTAGATGACCAATTTAAACCATAACCAAGGGGGTGTCCAGAAAGTTTTTACTTTCTGGACACCCCCTTTACTCCTTAATAATTATTCATTAAAAAATATTGCTCCTGCGGTGGTCACATCAAAATGCCACCATCCTCGTCGCAAAGGTCCGTCTCAAAATGTCTTTTCAGACGGCCCCTTCGCTATGTTGCTCGCATATGAAACTTAATTTCTTTGGCGGCTCTATCGGCTAATCTCCGTACTTCTGCTAGTGATTTTCCTTGTGTGATGATATAGGCATAACGGTGCCCCATGGATAAAGGTGGGATGAGTAAGGTTCCTTTTTTAGGCTTTATATAGACGTCATAAACGCCAGGTAATTTTGCTGCGCGTAGCTTTCCAGTCACTTTTTGTAGTATACCTTTGCGCTTTACAATTAAGTACTTTGTATACACAAATTTTTGATGTGTAGGTTCTAAATGGGGTTTTTGTCCAAGGAATAACTTAAGCGTTTGCTCCACTAAATTAATACCAAAGGCAGCTTCAATCATTTTATTCATGGCACCACCAGAAATGCGCGGGTTAATTTCGATGAGCTTCCAACCATGAGGTGTCAAACGAAGCTCTAAATGGAGTGCACCTGTCTCAATATCAAAGTTAGTGACAATTGAATGTAAAACATTTTCAAGACCTGCTTGTAATTTTGGAGGGACCGTTGCTAATACACCATATCCTGTAATGATAAATCGCTGACCTTTTGTAATCTCTTGTTTGATGATAGCGACAATATGTGCTTGACGTTCATGGACAATAACTTCTACTAAATACTGAGGGCCATCTAAAAATTCTTCCACAATAATAGATTCCTCTGGATACTTATTGCGAAGGGAGGAGATATGTTTATTCAATTGCTTTTTGTTATTAGCAAGCAATACATCTTTTGAGCCTGTAGATTTCGGTGATTTTACGATGACAGGGAAGTGCAATTTTTTAGTGAATTGGTCTTGAGGATTAATAATCTGGAACTTAGGTGAATATGGTTCGTTTAATAAAAAGTTTCGCGTTTCTTCTTTATCCTCCATCATTTTAATCGCCTTAGAAGAAGTAAGATTGTGACAAAATTCATCACATAGTAAAGCAGCGACATGTACAAACGGATCAACAAAACTCACAATGTTTTGAATATCGAGTCCAATGCTTAGTAGTTTTTGAATTTCTTGTTTCATTTCTTCTAGGTTTGTTGTGTCAATCAAAATCATATTATGAATATCGGGATAGAGCTCACGCTGTTCTATTTGTCTTGGATTATTTGTGAAAAGAACGACCAAATAGCCTAAGTTTTCCGCTGCTTTAGTTGCTTCTCTACTGGAACCGGATTTATTTACACCTATAAAGAGTATGGTTTTCAAAATATTCATCTCCATTATTTCTCTAATTGTTATACCCTTTCTTAAATGTATGGTGAAAAATAGTTTTTGCATGGTTATCCATCACGTTTAATTCAAATATCTAAGCAATGTTTTTTTTAGCACATACGATATAGAAGAAAGGAGGGGGAAGTGTAGGGTGAAACCTCTTTCGGTGAAACAATTATGTACAATTATTTCAGGAGAGTTGGTACAAGGAGAAGAAGTTATCATTCAGTATGGTGCGTATCGATTAAAGCAAGTGAAGCATAAAAATACGGTTCTCTTTATCGAAAAGCGAATCGTAAGGTGGGAAGAACTTGCTACGTATTTTCCGCTAGTGCTTGTGACAGAATTGTCATACAGTTTTCGTGAACTACCACAACAAGTTACCCTTATTCAAGTAAAGCGTTCCGAAGAGGCTTTCTGGAAATTTATCAATTATTACCGTAATCAGTTTCAACTGCCGGTTGTAGCCATAACAGGAACCGCTGGAAAAACAACAACAAAGGAAATGGTAAAGCACATTCTTACACCTTACAAAAAGGTGACAGCAACACAGCTTAGTACGAATTCGAGAACGGCTTTTTTACAGTATTTATTAAGCATTGAGGAAGATACAGAAGCGGCAGTTTTTGAAACAGCAGTCGGTGCACCAGGGGATTTACGTAGAGCAGGTGCCTATTTTAAGCCAACGATTGGTATTATTACGAATATAGGTGCTCACCATTTAAATTATTGTAAGACACTTGAAGGGTACATCGAGGCAAAAGGAGAAATGGTAGATATTATAGACCCTAATGGGACATTAATTGTCAATGCTGAAGATGGAAATACGAAAAAAATTGACCTACAAAAATTTAGTGGCAACATTATTAGAATAGGAAAGGACGCATCGTGTGATTTTAGAGCGAGCGATTTAAAATATGGTGTAAACGGTATGCAATTTAAGGTTCATCATGGGCAACAGCATTATGATATACAAGTACCTGGTTTTGGTGAACATCAAGTGTATAATGCGCTTGCTGCTATCGCGGTGGTTGTTGAAATGGGTTTAACGATTCCGGAGGCGGCACAGCAGTTGCAAACATTTAAGCAGTTGAATAAACAGCTTCAATTATTTAATGGCATGAATGGGGCGCTGCTTTTAGATGATACATGGAGTATTACAACGACTTCACTTAGTGCAGCGTTAGATGTGTTAAATGCATTAGCCAATAGAAAGAAAAGGGTAGCGATTATTGGCACGATTACAGATGTTGGGTCTTGGGGATATACGATTCACGAGCAAGCAGGTGAGCTAATTTATAAAAAAGGCGTGGATGTGCTAATAACAGTAGGAGAGCATGCAAAAATAATGGGCGATTACGCCGTAAAACTAGGTTTCCAACAGCCTGTTTATAGCTTTAAAAATAGCATTTTAGTATACGATTTACTAAAGGACATTGTGGATAGTAATACGATTATTTTAATTAAAGGTGATATGTACAGTAAAACGATGATTGAATTAGCAAGCAAATTAAGAAAAAAAATCTAAACCTTTCTCTTTTATATAAGAGGGAGGTTTTTTTACTACTATCATTTTGTATATTTATGGTTTTGCAGGCAAATACCCGGTCATTTAAGTGGCGAAAAGAATATAGTGTGAGAGAAGGGGGTGAGAGAAAGATGGGGGTAATTTGTCCTTGTGGTGTAAGGGTTGCTGCATTTGCTTTAAGAGAAAACGTGAGATTTTCCGGGGTAAATGGAAGTATAAGAGGCAATTTAACATATGCTGCAAATGTATGTGTGACTACTCTTGATACATCAACACTTTCATTGCAATTTGAAGATACTGAAACACCAGATCAATACAGTTTTTTATTCACGGCCAATGCCATCACATCTGTTCAGTGTCGAAGAGAGGGTCAAAACTGTGTCGTGACAGTGGAAGGTACAGGCATCATCGGTATGACAGAATATGCGTTTGTTGCCGTTTTCCGAGACCAAGTCGCACAAGCAGCCAATGATATTGTGCAAGACTTTATTATTACAGGGTATTTTGACCAAACAGGAGCAGTTCCAGTAAGCCAAGGTTCCATTGTTGCTTTAGGATGTCAAAGTTTATAACAATTGATTGTTTGTTCCCCTCAGTAGCATTTGAAACTGAGGGGGCTATCAAGTAAAAGGAGAGGCGTTATGAAAGCGGCAAGAGGTAGAATAGGTCAATATAAAATACTCCAACAAGAACAGAGGCTACATCCGTACCTTGCCCCAAATGAGCAATTTTCGAAAGAATCCTTATTTTCCATGTTAGCAAGTCATCGACAAATTATATTGAAGCCTGTATATGGCACAGAGTTTATTACGATTGCTGTCGAAGAAGGATCGTTTCATCTAAACATAAATGACATGTTCATTCAAGTATCAGAAAAAGAAGACGTATATAAAATCCTCCAACGGGAAATGAGTGAACAACACTATATTATTCAGCCACAATTAACGCAAACTTCTTTATGGAGAAGGGCATTTCACCGTTTTGTAACCGTTCATAAAAAGACATCTAATTGGCAAGTCACTTGTACGACAAAACATTCCAATCACTTTTTTGAGCCATTTGTCTATAGGTACTGTTTTCATAAAATGCAAGACATCGCACTTTTAGTGGCACAACAACTTGGGCAGTTTTATACAAACTGTGAGTGTATTGTGATTGAAATGGCATTTAATTTAAAGGGTGACATTTTGATTTATGATACGACATTACACTTCTCTATTAGTAAGTGGAACCAATATCAGATTCTCTCTCATTTGATGCCTCAAACGGATTTACTCACAGAGGCGACATTCCAAAATTTTTTGAAAAAATATGACATGGTTTTTTTGAAACCATGCAACGGTCAACAAGGAAAAGACATTATAAAAGTACGTAAATGGAATAATACGTATGAAATTTATATCGGTATCTCTAGATTGGAAAAACAAGACGTAGTAGAAGCGTACCAATACATTTGTCAAATATGCTTAGCGCCTAAGCATTATATCATTCAACAAGGGATTCCTTTAACGATGATTGAGGATTGCTTTATCGATATACGGGTGATGACACAAAAGGTCGATGGTGATTGGCAAGTGACAGGGAAGGCTGTGAAAGTGGCCGGTCATTTATTTTTTATTACGAATGCAGCACGGGCCATTCTTCCGTTAGAAGAAGCCCTGAAGCAAACACCTATTTCACCAGAGTCTTGGGAAGATCTTGCTAGTCAAATAGATGCTATCTGTTTAGCAGCGATGAAAGAGCTGGCACATCGTGATCATGTAACGGTTGTAGGATTTGATGTTGGAGTGACAGACCGGGGGGAAGTATGGATTATTGAAGGAAATTATGTACCAGATATATCCATATTTAAACGGTTAGAAGATCAAACGATGTACGAAACAATCCTAACAAATAGAAATATAGTAGTAAAACAACCTAGTGAGCACTCTTGAAGGTTCATAGGATAGTGAGAGGAGGGGATGGTATGCAAGCATTACAGGTAAAATCTATTCGTCAATTACTAGGAGGAGAACTACTAAACGGCAAGGAAAACTGGTATGTGCAACATGCTATTTATTATAAACGGCATGATTTAGTAGCAACGCATACACTACTGTTTGTGAGTAAAAGTGACACTATAGACTGGAAAGAGTTGGATAGAAGAGCGCCTGCTGTCATCATTTCTGATAAACCTACTGCTGAACTAGCACAAGCATTGCCGCAAACAACGGTGATTCAAGTACGGAGCGTATTACAAGCTTATTGGAAGTTTATCTACTATTATCGACAGTTATTTCAGCTACCTGTTGTCGCGATTACAGGCACATGCGGAAAGACAACAACAAAAGAGATGCTTAAGCATGTTTTGAGCAAGGATATGTCTATTCAAGCGTCAATTAGCAGTAAAAACGAGCCACGTCAATCCCTACCTTATTTAATGGGCATCGATGAACATACACAAGCAGCGGTATTTGAATTAGGTTTAGGGAATAACGGGAATATTAAACACCAATGTATGATTTATCAGCCAACAATCGGCATTATTACGAATATTGGCGTTCATCATTTAGATGGTTGCCGAAATTTAGAAGGGTATATAAAAGCAAAAGCTGAAATCGTGGAAGGGATACGACCAGATGGTACGTTAATTATGAATGCAGATGATGGAAATATAAAGAAAATTTCATTGCATGCATTTAAAGGAAAAGTCGTAACATTTGGGATGAGTCAAACCGCAGATGTGCGTGCTTCTCATATTCAATTTGCAAAAGAGGGAATGAAGTTTCAAGTTCATACAGATGATCAGAGCTTTCAGGCATATATTCCTGGGTATGGTGAGCACCAAGTGTATAACGCGCTTGCTGTCATTGCCACGATAAAAGAACTTGGCCTATCGGTTCAGAAAACCATTTTACGCTTAAGAACGTTTCAACAAATGGCAAGGCATTTGGAATTTTCACAAGGAATTGGTGGAAGTACGATTATTGACGATACGTGGACAAATAACCCCACGTCGATTGAAGCTGCTATCAAGGTGTTGCATTCCATTGGAAAAAATAAAAAGGTCATTGTCGTTCTTGGGGATATTAAAAGGCTTGGTAATTTTGAAAAAAAATATCATCAAGAGATTGGTAGTTTAATTGCACAGTATGATATTCAAACGCTTATTACCATTGGCAGTAGAGCGGAGGAAATTGCCAAGCAAGCATTAAAGGAAGGGACAACAGCAGAAGTGCATGCGTTTAAAGATGTTGAAGGCGTATTGGACGTATTAAAACCCAAGCTAGATGCGCGTACGCTATTACTCATCAAGGGACCGATGTCGAGTAGGTCAATGATTGCCTTTGCCAATCAACTAAAAGAAAGCCCCTAAAGTGTGAAAAAGAAGAATCCGAATGATTCTCATCGAATTCTTCTTTCTCATAGTAGGTGCTTTACATAACACGACGTGCTGTTACATAGTTATTCTTTGACCATGTGGAGAGGATATTTTGTTTAACAGCGGTACCATTTGTTTTCAGCATAATATATTGATTATCGCCAGTATAAATAGCTGTTTGCGTTATTTTTTGGCCACCATTATTATTTGAAAAGAACAATAGGTCACCCTTTTGTAAATTCGCTTTAGCAACAGCTGTTCCAACCGTCGCTTGCTGGCTTGCTAATTTATACTTTAGGTTAATTCCGTTTTTCTTATATACATAGTAAGTAAAGCCGGCACTTGTAAATGTTAATGCACTCTCATTATAGCTATAACCAAATGTTGCTTTACCTAATAAGCTTGTTGCCGTTGACACGACTTGAGTAGCGGAAGTCGTTGATTGTGTTGGCGGATTTGTCGTAGACATGTTAGCAACGCGTCTAGCCGTAATATAATGGTCCGCATAGTAATCTACTAATAGCACTCTCGTGATAATGCCATTTGAATTTGGGATAATAAGGCGATGATCGCCAGCGTAGATAGCGACAAGCGAAGGTGTTTTAGATCCTTTTGTACTATTAAAGAACACTAAATCCCCTTTTTGTAAATTTGATTTCGAAACAGCTGTCCCTAATTTCATTTGTTCATTAATTGTTTTTGTTCCAAGTGATACGCCGTTTTTACGGTAAATATACTCAACAAATCCACCACCTGTAAATGTAAGCGCAGCTTCGTTATTCACTGAGCCCATTTTTACTTTATTTAAATTGGCGTAAGCTGTTGCTACAATTGAATCGCCTTTTGTAGCAGGGTTAGAAGACATCAGTGTTGGTAACACACGTCGAGCTGTCACATAGCTTTCTGTGTAATAAGGTTTGCTATCTAAATCTGAAATAACGATATTTTGCTTAGGATCGGCCATATGGATGACTTTGTTATTCCCAATATACATCGCTACATGATCAGGGTCAGTCCCTGTTGTTTTACTTTTAAAGAACAGTAAATCCCCTTTTTGCAACTGACTGCGTGGCACATACGTCCCTTGTTGCATCATATAATTTTCATTATAAGTGGCAAGGTCTACCCCGTTTTTCTCGAAAATATACATAAGAAAAGTAGCACATGAAAATTTATAAGGATAAGTGGCTTTGTACTCGGTGTTACTATACGTCGCTTTACCAATTAAACTTTTTGCTGTCGCAATAAGTTGATCTGCCTTTACGGCAACGGCTTGCGCATTATTTTGTGTAGTAGCTGTTGCTGCCGATACTTCAATCGGTTCTGTAATGGTTGGTATAGTAGTAAATGAGCTAAACCCAATCGTCAATGCTAAAGTAGTGGTTAAAAAATGTTTCTTCATAAAGTACCTCCTAAATGACTTGATATGAGCAAAAATATTACTGTCGTTTAAAAGCATAATTTGCATCCATTTATAGTGATATATCTTTCTTTGTAAGGTTAGCGGTTGCTTGGCGCAGAAGTGCGAGAATTCTGTGTAAAGGAACTGCTACTTTATCGGATGGAAATTAGTGCTATTTGCTCGTTATGAATTAACACTATTGACTCTAGCATAGAAAACATAGAATTCTTGTAGGTAAATGTTTCCGTTCGTTTTAAGAAAGTACGCCAAGGCTTGAGTTTATTGGATTTGAAAGTATAAATTACAGTTTAATTACAAATGTTTCAGTTACATATAATGGTTTTTATACAGAATATTAATTTTCTAAGAGTCGCTAGTTTCTACTCCAATTCATGAGCATCTTACTTCACGGTTTATCATTCTTAACGTTTGACGGGGAATAATATTTTACTAAAAATACCATGTTAGGGAGGGATATGTATTTTGTCATTCACAGTTTTTTTGACGTAGCCATGCGTTGGACTAGTTTCTAAAATAGCATTATTTTGCTTAGGTTAGAGTTTTTTTCATGTAGTAGTATTAATTGTTGGGAAATACGGATATGTCAATGTTTTGTCAAGTCTGAATACCTTGAAAATGATGTGCATTTACTATATAGTCATAAGAGACAATGAGCTAAATTGGAGGACTTAAAGATGACTAATATTTTTGCTATTGTGTTAGCAGCTGGTCAAGGAACACGTATGAAGTCCAAATTATATAAAGTGCTTCACTCTGTTTGTGGTAAGCCTATGGTTCAACATGTTGTAGATCATATCGGAACACTTGATGTGGAACGTATTGTCACAGTTGTTGGGCATGGAGCTGAGATGGTGAAGGAACAACTAGGTGAACAAAGTGAGTACGTATTACAGGCAGAACAGCTTGGTACTGCACATGCAGTTCAACAAGCAGAACCTCTTTTAGGAAAGCTTGAAGGCACAACATTAGTTGTTTGTGGTGATACGCCATTAATTCGCCCTGAAACAATGAAAGCATTGTTTGATTATCATACTTCTCAAAATGCAAAAGCGACAATCTTAACAGCGGTAGCTTCTAATCCGACTGGTTACGGTCGTATTTTACGTGATACGGAAGGAAATGTAGCACAAATTGTAGAGCAAAAAGATGCAACAGAAGAGCAAAAGAAAGTAACGGAAATTAATACGGGTACTTACTGCTTTGACAATAAAGCATTATTTGAGGCTTTAAAGCTTGTGAAAAATGATAATGCACAAGGTGAATACTACTTACCAGACGTCATTGAGATTTTACAAAAGCAAGGTGAAGTTGTTGCAGCATATGTAACAGACCATTTTGATGAAACACTTGGTGTAAACGATCGTTTTGCTTTATCTCAAGCAGAAGAAATTATGCGGGCGCGTATTAATGAGCGACATATGCGTAATGGTGTTACGATTATTAATCCGTCTACAACACATATTAGTGCAGAGGCTATTATTGGTTCAGATACAATCATCCAACCAGGCTGTGTCATTGAAGGAAATACAGTTATTGGTGAGGATTGCGTCATTGGTCCAAATAGTCATATCGTGAATAGTACAGTTGGCAACGGCACAACGATTCAGAACTCTGTTGTATTAGATAGCACAGTAGGCCATAAAACAGCTGTTGGTCCGTTTGCACATCTGCGTCCAGCTTCGGCATTAGGTGACCATGTGAAAATTGGTAACTTTGTAGAAGTAAAGAAAAGTACTTTAGGTAATAATACGAAAGTATCACACTTAAGCTACATTGGAGATGCTGAAGTAGGAGATAACTGTAATATCGGTTGCGGTTCGATTACAGTCAACTATGACGGTAAAAATAAGTTCAAAACAATTATTGAAGACGATGTATTCGTAGGTTGTAATTCAAATCTTGTTGCACCAGTGACATTAGGTCAAGGCTCATTTATTGCGGCAGGTTCTACTGTCACACAAGATGTACCAGCAGATGCATTAGCTGTTGCCCGTGCACGACAAGAAAATAAATTAAACTATGTTAGTAACAAACTAAAATAATTAAAAGATAAAACAGGAGGCCATCATGCCGTATCAATACGCTGACTCAAAATTAAAAATCTTCTCGCTAAACTCAAATAACCCACTTGCACAAGAAATTGCAGACGAAATGGGCGTTGAGCTTGGTAAATCATCTGTAAAGCATTTCAGTGATGGAGAAATTCAAATTAGTATTGAAGAAAGTATTCGCGGTTGCGACGTATTTATCGTGCAATCAACTTCTGCACCTGTAAATGAACACTTAATGGAACTATTAATTATGGTTGACGCTGTAAAACGCGCTTCAGCTCGTACAGTAAACGTGGTAATGCCTTACTACGGTTATGCACGTCAAGACCGTAAAGCAAAAGCACGTGAGCCAATTACAGCAAAATTAGTAGCTAATCTTTTAGAAACGGCTGGTGCAACTCGCGTCATCGTATTAGATTTACACGCACCACAAATTCAAGGTTTCTTCGATATTTTAATCGATCACTTAGTAGCTGTTCCAATACTTTCTGATTACTTCAAATCAAAAGGTTTCAACCCTGAAGACGTAGTCATCGTATCACCAGACCATGGTGGTGTAACACGTGCACGTAAAATGGCTGAGCGCCTAAAAGCACCAATCGCAATTATCGATAAACGTCGTCCGAAGCCAAACGTAGCAGAAGTAATGAATATCGTTGGTAACGTTGACGGTAAAGTAGCTATCTTAATCGATGATATTATCGATACAGCGGGTACAATTACAATCGGTGCTAATGCTTTACTTGAATCTGGTGCAAAAGAAGTGTATGCTTGCTGCTCACACCCAGTATTATCAGGTCCAGCAATTGAGCGTATTGAAAACTCAGCAATTAAAGAATTAGTCGTAACAAACACGATCCAATTATCAGAAGACAAAAAGTCTCCGAAAATTAAACAGCTTTCTGTTGCTGGCTTAATGGCTGATGCAATTGCACGTGTTTATGAAAACAAATCAGTAAGTACATTATTTGATTAATGATTAGAATAGGGCTATGTGCAATTATTGCACATAGCCTCTTTTCGTGCTTTCTTCATAAATGTTTAGTTTCAGCCTATCTGGGTAAAGCTGAAGGTGAAGACTTTTATGGAAAAGGGGATTTAAAAATGACTGTATTAGCGGCAATAACACGTGAAATTGGCTCTCGTTCGATTTTAACGAAAATACGAAATGACGGAGGTATACCGGCCAATGTCTACGGCTACAAAACCGTAGCGACACCAATCAAAGTAGGTGCGAAGGATTTAACAAAAGCGATACAAACAAGTGGTCAAAATGCGGTGTTTACATTAAGTCTTAATGGGGAAACCGTGAATGCTGTGATTAGCGAAGTTCAACGTTGTGCATTAAAAGGTCATATTAAACATATCGACTTCCAAGCCATTAATATGAGTGAGGAGCTCGAGGTGGAGGTGCCAATTGCAATCGTTGGGGAATCGTTTGGCGTGAAAGATGGTGGTGTTTTAATGCAACCTATTCATACGTTAAAGATAAAAGTAAAGCCAATGGATATGCCAGAATCGATTGAAATTGATGTATCGACATTAGACATTGGAGACACGCTATCTGTTGCGGATATACGAGGGAACAGCAAATTTGAGCTATTGAACGCTGATGAAGATACACTTGTAACCATTACACCGCCAGCGTCTGAACCAGCAGATGCAATCAATCCAGCAGAAAAAGAACCAACTGCAATTGAAACACCGGAAGCAAAAGCGTAATCAAAAGATATAATATAAAAAAATTGCACGGACAGGTAGCCGTGCAATTTTTTATTTCAAATATTTATTTTTAGGTATAGCCTGCGTGTACAAGATGAATAAAGTAGTTTCATAGAGACGAGATAAGTTATATTTTTTACAGCGACTATATAAATTAACTTAAAACTGTCGACATTTGTAGCGTTCATATCGTAACGCAACCGCCTACTATAAAGGGAGAGCAAAAGTCCGCGGTAAATAAACGGTCAAAAAGCGACGGTATCCGAGCAAATCGTCGCTGCATCCGGTCAAAACACCTTGGTATGAGCAAAACTGCCTTATCCGAACAAAAGAACTTTATTAAATGACCAGGGACTTTGTATTGTAGGAAGTTTTGATTTAGGTATGTTAAAATAAGCTACAATTATAAAAATAAAAATGAGGTTTTTAACGATGAAGTTAATTATCGGTTTAGGTAATCCGGGTAAGCCATATGAGCATACGCGCCATAATATAGGATTTGATGTCATTGATGCATTAGCAGATCAATGGGGTGCCCCATTAAATCAAACAAAATTTAATGGCATGTATGCGAGTATACATCGCCCTGAAGGAAAAGTAATGCTTTTAAAGCCCCTTACGTATATGAATTTATCAGGTGAATGTGTTCGTCCGATGATGGATTATTTTGATATTGATGTAGAAGATATTATTGTGATTTATGACGATTTAGATTTAGAAACGGGCAAGCTACGCCTTCGTACAAAAGGAAGTGCAGGAGGTCATAATGGTATTAAATCATTAATCCAACACCTAGGTACACAGGAATTCAATCGCATCCGCGTTGGCGTAAGCCGCCCACCAGCAGGTATGAAAGTAGCAGACTATGTGTTATCGAAGTTTTCAAAAGAAGATGAGCCGATTGTTCAAGATGCGATAAAAAAATCTTGTGAAGCAGTTGAAACATCGCTATCTAAAACGTTTTTAGATGTCATGAACATATTTAATGGCGCATAAAAAAATACATGAACGTCTATACTTTGAATACAAAAGTATTCAAAGGAGGGCGCATATGCCAGTTCGTTATCGTTGCAGGCACTGTGAAACAGAAATGGGAACGCTACCGTTTGATGCAGAGGAGACAATCCGTAAGTTGCATCAATTTGAAGTAGGAGAAGTAGATGACTATATTGAAAAGAATGAACGTGGAGAGACTGTTGTTCATTCGATTTGTGAGCATTGTGAAGATTCGCTTCGTCAATTTCCCGATTATTATGCGCTAAAAAATTGGTTACAATAATTTTGACAGTTTTCAACACGAAATAGCGGTTTTGCTTTGGCACACAAACTCTTAAGAGATTCAGTGCGCCAAGGCTTTTTCCGTTTTTATATTACAGGAGATAAGCGGAAAGGAGTTTTTCAATGGAAGTTTTTCATCAACTATTCTTGCAAGATAAACATATAAAATCGTTATTGGACCAAATTAAAAAGGGCGAAGCAGACCAGCAATTAGTAACGGGGTTAACGGGTGGTGCGAGGCCAGCGTTTCTGCAAGCGCTGTTTAAGGAAATGGGAAAACCGATTTATGTGCTATCACCTAATTTATTGCAAGCACAGAAGTTAGTAGATGATTTAGTTTCGTTACTTGGGGAGGAATCTGTGTTTTATTATCCCGCTGATGAATTTATTGCGGCGGATATGACGATTGCTTCTCCTGAGTTACGTGCGCAACGTATTGCGACATTAGACCACCTTGCAAAAGGGACGATAGGGATTTACGTGTTACCAATTGCAGGTGTACGTAAATACATGACACCGCCTAGTAGCTGGCGTACACATTTTTTACAGGCATCGATCGGCGAAGATATTGACATGGATAACTGGCTGACACAACTAGTAGCAATGGGTTATACACGGAATAGCATGGTAACAGCACCAGGAGAGTTTGCGGCGCGTGGAGGCATTGTCGATATTTATCCACCCTATTTAGAGGCACCGATCCGTATGGAGCTGTTTGATACA
Organism: Lysinibacillus sp. LZ02; assembly: GCF_050613145.1. Taxonomy (GTDB): domain Bacteria; phylum Bacillota; class Bacilli; order Bacillales_A; family Planococcaceae; genus Lysinibacillus_B. The sequence goes on from NZ_CP192507.1 coordinate 88,568, forward strand.
GAAATCGATTCGATTCGTTCATTTGATGCTGATACACAGCGTTCCATCGAAAAGTTGGATTCCGTACGCATTTTACCGGCAACAGAGGTTTTATTATCTGGGGAAGAACGAGTAAATGTAGCAGAGCGTTTAGAAGGAGCGCTTGCCAATAGTTTAAAAAAGGTCAAGAAACCCGAGCTGCAAGAGCTGCTTATGCACAATATTCAACATGATATTGCGCTGTTAAAAGAGGGGAATTTGCCAACGCATGTAAATAAATACGGTTCGCTTTTATTTGAGGAAAAGACGTTTTTAGGTGATTACTTTGCCCGTGACGGAATTGTATTATTTGATGAATTAGGACGCATTCAAGAAGTAATGGATGCGTGGGAGCGCGAAGAAAGTGAATGGTTCTTATCCCTCATTGAAGAAGGGAAAATACTACACGATGTGAAACCTTCTTTTGCCTTTAAAGAAATTTTAGCGATGATTCGTCAACAAAAAATTCATCTCGCTTTATTTGCACGGACGTTTGCAGGGATACGCTTTTCAAAAACATCGAATTTTTCATGTAAACCGATGCAACAGTTCCACGGGCAAATTGCATTATTGCAAAATGAAGTAGAACGTTGGAAGTTAGAGAAATTTACGGTGTTATTTGTCGCAAACGGACAGGAACGTCTTGAGAAAATGCAAAGTATGCTCGAGGAATATCACATTGATGCACAAATTGCTATGCCAAGTGGGGCAGGTATTTATCTAGTAGATGCGGTCTTATCAGCTGGTTTTGAACTACCGCTCCAAAAAATGGCTGTTGTAACAGACGATGAGCTATTTAAACAGCAGGCAAAGAAAAAGGCACGCCCACAAAAGATGACGAATGCAGAGCGGATTAAATCCTATACGGAAATTAAGCCTGGAGACTATGTTGTCCATGTCCATCATGGGATTGGGAAATATATTGGCATTGAAACATTAGAAGTTGGTGGTACACATAAAGATTACTTACATATTCGCTACCGAGCGGATGATAAATTATATGTGCCAGTCGACCAAATCGATTTAATTCAAAAATATGTCGCTTCGGAGGAGAAAGAGCCGAAACTGCATAAATTAGGCGGAACAGAATGGAAAAAAGCGAAAGCGAAAGTATCTTCAGCTGTTCAAGATATTGCAGATGATTTAATCAAACTGTATGCGAAAAGGGAAGCGGAAAAGGGCTTTGCTTTCACGCCTGATTCAGATGAAGTACGTTCATTTGAAAGTGCTTTTCCGTATGAAGAAACAGAGGACCAGTTACGCACGATTATCGAAGTAAAACGTGATATGGAGCGCGAACGCCCGATGGACCGTCTTGTATGTGGAGATGTAGGATATGGTAAAACAGAAGTGGCCATTCGTGCGGCCTTTAAAGCGATTCAGGATGGCAAGCAAGTAGCGTTTTTAGTACCAACGACTATTTTAGCGCAACAGCATTTTGAAACAATTCAAACGCGTTTTGAGGAGTATGCGATGAATGTTGGTTTGCTTAGTCGATTCCGCACGCGGAAGCAACAGTTAGAAACCATTAAAGGTCTACGAGAAGGAACGGTTGATCTGGTCATTGGTACGCATCGTCTGTTATCAAAGGACGTGCAGTATCATGAACTTGGTTTATTAATCGTGGATGAAGAGCAACGTTTCGGTGTAACGCACAAGGAAAAGATTAAGCAATTAAAAACAAATGTCGATGTATTAACGTTAACAGCGACACCGATTCCACGTACATTGCATATGTCGATGGTAGGTGTACGTGATCTATCGGTCATTGAAACACCACCACAAAACCGATTCCCTGTACAGACATATGTCATGGAGCATAGCGGGGCATTAGTGCGTGAAGCCATTGAACGGGAGATGGCACGCGGTGGACAAACGTTTTATTTATATAATCGTGTGGAAGATATGGCACGTCGTGTAGAGGAAATTCAAGCGCTTGTACCAGAGGCCCGCGTTGGCTTTGCGCATGGTCGTATGACAGAATCCGAATTAGAGTCTGTGATTCTATCTTTTTTAGATGGTGACTATGACGTATTAGTGACAACAACGATTATCGAAACGGGTGTGGATATTCCCAATGTGAATACACTCATTGTACATGACGCGGATCGTATGGGCTTATCACAGCTGTATCAACTGCGTGGACGTGTTGGACGTTCCAATCGCGTTGCGTATGCGTATTTTATGTATCAGCGTGATAAAGTACTCACAGAAGTGGCAGAACAGCGTTTACAGGCGATTAAAGAGTTTACAGAGCTCGGTTCGGGCTTTAAAATTGCGATGCGCGATTTATCCATACGAGGTGCAGGAAATTTACTCGGTGCACAGCAACACGGCTTTATCGACTCTGTCGGCTTTGATTTATACTCACAAATGCTTGAAGAAGCGATTGAGGAGCGTCGAAGCGGTGTGAAAAAAGAAGAGAAACCAGAAGTCGAAATTTTACTGCATATGGATGCGTATATTCCAGATGCATATATTCCAGACGGTTATCAAAAAATTCAAATGTACAAGCGTATTAAAGCGATGGAACGTGAAGAAGACTATTTTGAAGTGATCGAAGAGTTGCAAGACCGTTTCGGTGATTTGCCAGTCGAAACAGAGCGTTTAATGAGAATTGCACGGATAAAGGTATGGGCGCTTGAAGCAGGGATAACAGCCATTAAAGAAAAGCAAGGTATTATGACGATTAGCTTATCCGAAGAAGGGACGGCTCGTGTCGACGGGGCAAAAGTTGTAACAGAATCCATGCAGTTTGAACGTGCAGTCGGCTTTGTTATGGAGGGTACAAAATTAAATTTAACAATCGATATGAAGCGATGCGGCAACTTCTTACCATTTGATATTTTAGAGAAAATGGTGAAAATGGTGTTAGAGGCAAAAAAGCGAGTGGCATAAAGATGGTTATAGTACGATAAATATTAGAAAAAAGCGGGTATGAATTTACCCGCTTTTATTTATTGATGAAATTGTACATATAATTTGTGGGCAGCACTATAATGGATACCATTCATATAATTTAAACGCTGTAATAACTCTTCTTGTTTAGCATATTGCTCGCGTTTTTCAAGAAACATTTTTTCTTTAGTAGAAGAAGTTGTTAACATATCACGTTGACCATTTACTTTTTCGAGATATCTTGTAAAAATACCGTTTTCAACCTCTGTTATGACTTGTGGGCGATTTTTTATGGCAGTCGGATTGTAATAATAGGTTAAATGTTCACCAGCATAGTATTGAGTTTTTCTATAGGCATCAGGTGTTGATGTAACACGCTCTACTTTCATATTTTTCACCTCTCTATATACCATTTTATTTGGATATAAATGGTGTTAATGACACTAAAATTATAATTTTTTTTAAAAAAAGATGAATAATTATTATAAACAAGGTCTAAATACCTAATTATAGATACGTTTTTTTTGCATAGTTTTCTTTTCACTAAACCATACTAATTGGGAACAGAGCGAAATTTGTGGAAAGTGAGGTAGCATATGAAAGCAACAGGTATTGTACGTAGAATTGATGATTTAGGGCGCGTGGTTATACCAAAAGAAATTCGCCGTACGATGAGAATTCGTGAGGGGGATCCTCTAGAAATTTTCACGGATCGTGAAGGCGAGGTTATTTTAAAAAAGTATTCTCCAATAAATGATTTAAGCGAATTTGCTACAGAATATGTGGAATCGCTCTATGAAGCACTAGGCTTACCCGTATTTTTAAGTGACCGAGATGAAATGATTGCGATTGCGGGTGTTACGAAAAAAACATATAGCCATCGTCGTTTATCGACCTTTGCCGAAGATGCGATGAAGGAACGACGCCCAGTTATACATCAGCAGGAAACGGTGCTTGAACTTGTGCCAGGGCAATTTGAGGAAGTAAAATCGTATTGCATTGCACCCATCGTTGCAAATGGTGATATTATTGGTGCCATTTATGTCATTTCAAAAGACGGGCTGATCGGCGCTGTTGAACAAAAAAGTGCTGAAATTGGTGCGCTCTTCTTAGCAAAGCAAATGGAAAACTAAATTTTTGATAAGACGTCCTTCATGACGAGGGCGTTTTTTTTATGCGTATTATTCATGGTATACTTGTAACATTGTATAGATGAGGATGGGTCTTATATGTCATCGCAATTTAGTATGAAAAGTTATATGAAAGGCGCACTTCTCTTAACGGTTGCCGCTCTTATTGTCAAAGTATTAAGTGCTGTTTACCGTGTGCCTTTTCAAAATTTAGTGGGTGATCAAGGGTTTTATGTGTACCAGCAAGTGTATCCGTTTATAGCATTCTTTGTTGTCTGGACTTCAGGTGGGGTTGCTGTCGCTATTTCAAAGCTACTCGCTGATACAAATGATGAACAAATAAAGCATGGTATTACGAAAACGGTATTTCAATACTTAACGGTACTATCACTGCTCTTTTTTGCTTTATTATTTTTCGGTGCACATTTGCTGTCATCTTGGATGGGTGATCCGTTACTTGCACCACTATTACAAACCGGCGCATTCGTTACACTTTGTATGCCAGCACTTGCGGTGATGAAGGGTACATTTCAGTCGCGTGCCATGATGGAACCTGTTGCCTATGCGCAAGTGTTTGAGCAGACAGTACGTGTTGTCATGATTTTAATCGGCACGATAGTTGTCGTATCGCTGCTCTCTCAATCCGTATATGCCGCTGGAAATATGGCAGTGCTAGGTACCGTGATTGGTGAATTAGCAGGTGTCATTTTATTATTTGTTTATATGAAGAAGAAGGCGCTTTTATCCAAAGAAACGGTTGCTATTTCGAAGTGGCCGATTATAAAAGAAGTAACTATTTTTAGTATAAGTGTGAGTATGAGTAGCCTATTATTACTTACGTATCAACTTGTGGATTCTTTTACTGTATTCTCAATGTTAGTAGAGTCCGGGCTGGAAACGCTTGATGCAATGGCAATCAAGGGGATTTATGATCGTGGTCAACCACTTGTACAACTCGGTGTCGTGATCGCTTCTTCATTTTCGCTCGCCATTGTACCACTTGTGACCTATAAATCTAAGCAGGGTACCCGTGGTGAAGTACCGTATATTCAATTAACCTATCGTGCATCGTTAGTATTCGGCATAGCGGCAGCGCTAGGGCTTATACTGGTGATGCCCTATGCGAACGCATTACTGTTTAAAACAGATGCTCTTTCATCGGTACTTATGTTATATGTATTACAAATTGTATCATTATCGATCATTTTAACGTTTACAGCCATTTTACAAGGGTATGGTAAATTAAAGATTCCTTTTTACTGTTTACTTGGCGCCCTTTCATTAAAAATCGGTGGTAATATGTTGTTGATTCCACTAATAGGGATTGCAGGGGCAGCCATTGCGAGTAATATCGGATTATTCACTTGCGCTATGCTTCTCGTATATTATTTTAAAAAAGTAAATAGGGTCATATTGGCAACAGGTAGCTTTTATAAAAAGTTATTGATAGCGAGTATCAGTATGACAGTTGTCGTAGCGCTAGCTGTTGTACTATTAAATCATATAATAAGCTTTACATCTGTCCGTATGGCAGCGCTTGTCTATAGTGCCGTCTTAATTTCACTTGGCGCATTTACATTTATAACAGCGGTGGCTAAGCTACAAATTTTAAGTGTACGGGAATGGTTTATTATTCCTTTCGGAAGAAGAATGTCCACATATCAATTATGGTTAAATAAAAAGAAGTAGGTGTTTACACATGCATCAATTAACAGTGATCGGCCTAGGTGCGGCAGATTTTAATCAGCTGCAAATGGGCGTCTATAAGCAATTAAAACAAGCAGAGACATTATACGTTCGTACAGAAGATCATCCTGTACTGAATGATTTAAAAGAAGAAGGCATCAAATTTTCAAGCTTTGACTATGTATATGAGAAGCATGATACATTTGCACCTGTGTATGAGGAAATGGCTTCCCTATTAATCGAAGCAGCAAAGGAAGCCCCTGTGATGTATGCAGTGCCCGGGCATCCGCTTGTAGCAGAGCAAACCGTGCAGCATTTAATCGAGGCAGAGCGTAACGGGCAAGTAACGCTAAAAATCGAAGGTGGTCAAAGCTTCCTAGACCCCATTTTTGGCGCATTAAAAATTGATCCAATCGAAGGCTTCCAACTACTAGATGGGACAAGTATGTCAATGCATGCTATTAACATGCGCCAGCACATTTTAATTGCGCAAGTATATGACGCATTTAGTGCATCGGAAGTGAAGCTCACATTAATGGAGAAATACCGAGATGATTATCCGGTGACAATCGTGACAGCGGCAGGTTCAGCTCAGGAGAAGTTAACGACTGTGCCTCTGTACGAGCTTGATCACGTAGCAGAATTAAATAACTTAACAACGGTTTATGTGCCGCCTGTGACATCAGATGAAGAGGCATTAAGGGATTGGACGACTTTCCGCAAAATTATTGCGACGCTTCGTGGTCCAGAAGGCTGCCCGTGGGATCAAAAGCAAACACATGAATCGTTGAAAAAATATTTACTTGAAGAGGCACATGAGTTTTTAGCCGCTGTGGATGCAGAAGATGATGAAGGCATGATTGAAGAGCTTGGCGATGTGTTGCTACAAGTATTCTTACATGCACAAATCGGTGAAGATAACGGCTATTTCAATTTGGAGGAAGTACTTGCCTCTATTAGTGAAAAAATGATTCGTCGCCATCCGCATGTATTTGGCGATGTATCAGTAGAGGATGCAGACCATGTTGTGGCAAATTGGGAAGCAATTAAACGTGCGGAAAAAGGACAGGTAGAAGGGCGTTTACTTGAAGGTAAGTATCGCGCGGAATCTGCTTTGCAAACGGCTTATAATTATCAAAAAAAGGCGGCAAAAGTAGGATTTGATTGGCCAAATGCGGATGATGCATGGGAAAAATTCATCGAAGAGATGAAAGAATTCCAAGTTGAAATGAGCGAAGGCTCCCCTGCTACACGCCTAGATGAGTTTGGCGATGTGCTGTTTACATTAGTAAATGTGGCACGTTTCTATAAAATCTCACCGGAAGAAGCGATGTTACACGCGAATGAGAAGTTTGCTCGTAGATTTGGTTATATCGAAGAACAAGTAAAGGCGAGCGGGAAAGACTTTGACGCATTCACATTAGAGGAGTTAGATTGCTTTTGGAATGAGGCAAAGCGTATGGAAAAGGGGGAATAAAAATTGCGTTTAGATAAGTTTTTAAAAGTATCACGTTTAATAAAACGACGAACATTAGCAAAGGAAGTAGCTGTGCAAGGGCGCATTACAATTAACGACAAGGTCGCAAAAGCAAGTAGTGCCGTGAAAGTGGGCGATGAACTAGCTATTCGCTTTGGACAAAAAATTGTCACAGCTCGTGTGGAAGAGATTCGTGAGAATGTTCGTAAAGAAGAAGCAACAAAGATGTTTACGATTGTAAAAGAGGAAAAACTAGAGAAGATTGAGCCTGAGTTTATTGATGATGAAGAATAAATGAAATTTAAAATAAAATAGAAAAATGAGAGCATGATAGTAAATTTTACTGTCATGCTTTTTTCTATGTGTGCATACAGTGTAGAAAGTGGACAAGGAAGGGGAGTTAATCTATGCATTCAGAAAGTACAAGATATACCATTCCATCAGGAGACCATCTAGTAACGCTTCGCAATCGCAAGCGTATGGATATGACATCTGTAAAGGAAATTGAACGTTTTGACCAAGAGGAATTTTTTGTTAGAACATCACAGGGGCATTTACTTATTCGTGGTGAAGAGCTACGCATTGTACATTTAGATGTAGACAAGGGGCTGCTTACGTTAGAAGGTATGGTGAAGACGGTCCAATACGATGAGGAAGAATCCGGACTGTCAAAGAGTTTACTGCATAAATTATTCGGCTAATGTCTGCACAATTAGTTAGTACGTTTGTCATGTTTGCAGCCGGCATAATGGTAGGTGCGATCATTGACTGCATCCGATATATGACAGCATTGTTACCTAGAAAATCAATTTTTTCCAAACTAGCTTATATGATTGAGCTAACAGCTTGGCTCATGTTAGGAGCCATTACGTTCTATTTTTTATTTGTCATTAAGGGCGGTGAGTGGCGAGCAATCGATCCACTTGCCCAAATTGTTGGAATCATTTCATATGATTTATTTTTCCAACCGATATTTCGATTTATCGGAAGGCTTTTTGTGACCATCATCATAAAGCCTATTTTCTTTCTCATTCGTTTAGTTATAAAACTCATTTACGGCATCATTTATATATTTGTCAGAATATTAACGGTTTTAGCGACACCTATTATTAAAATCTATAAAACTTCTAAAAAACGGGTTTTACTCTATAAAGTAAATAAGTATAATAAATAGTAACAAATGTAGAAGCAATGGGGGTGAACGGCGTGGCACAGCGTCAACAACAAGAACAAGTACATAGAGGCACTGTTAAAACGTTAGATAATGACTATGTCCGCTCCAACGCAAATCTCGCAAAGCAACAACAAATGAGGCACCGTCAAAAAGTATTAAGTCGTAGAAGACTAGCAGTGTTTACGGTACTTGCTACAGCTGTATGTGTGGCATTAGTAAGCATGATGATGAACCAGAATACACGTTTAGCAGAAAAAGAAGCACAAAAAATAGAAGTACAAGCACAATTAACCGCAGTAAAAGAGCAACAGGACATGTTAAAACTACAAATTGCCAAACTAGAAGATGATGAGTATATTGCAAAGTTGGCACGTAAAGAATATTTCTTATCAGAAGAAGGAGAAATTATTTTTACGATTCCGAAGGACAATGACGAAAAAGAAGAAGACAAGCAGTAGGTGAGAAGGCAGACACGTTATATGCGTCGTTTGCCTTTTTTAGGTGGTTAAAATCTTAGGGTGATTTATAAAGTTGAACGGATTTGTCGTTTTATGGCGAGAGAGTCTTGTTGACACTTATAGTTAGTCCGATATAATAAAGGGGAAACCATAAAGTAGTTTCGTGATATATTAGGACTGATAGAGTCTTTTAAAATTTAAGGAGGAGCATTTTTTTTATGTCAATTGAAGTAGGCAGCAAAGTACAAGGTAAAGTAACAGGAATCACAAATTTTGGAGCATTCGTTGAGCTGCCAGATGGCAAAACGGGTTTAGTGCACATCAGTGAAGTAGCAGACAACTATGTGAAGGATATCAACGAGCATCTGAAAGTAGGAGATGAAGTTGAAGTAAAAGTGATGAATGTTGAAGCGGATGGTAAGATTGGCCTTTCGATCCGTAAAGCGAAGCCCCAAGCTGAGCGACCAGAGCGTCCGCAGCGTCCTCGTCGAGAAAACAATCGTTCAAACGAGCGAAATGATCGTCAACCAAAAGAAAATTTCGAACAAAAAATGGCGCGTTTCTTAAAAGATAGCGATGAACGTTTAACTACATTAAAACGTGCAACAGAATCAAAACGTGGCGGCCGTGGAGCACGTAGAGGGTAATTTGCTGGCTGTTTTAATTACAGAAAAAGTGCGCTATAAAGTAAAAAACAGTTTGTGTACAAAGTACACAAACTGTTTTTTATATGGAACGATTTATTTTTAAAAAGGACAGAAGTAATGCTTCAATCCTGTTTTTGCTGCGATATAAGGAGCTTTACTAATCCAATTAATGTAATAATCCCAATAATTAAACCAACAACTAACAGTAAAATTTGGAACATTACAGGGGTTTTAGTTAAGTAAAAGCCCAGTAAAATAAATAATGCACTCGCAGCACAAAGCGCAGACAATATACGGAAATCTTTAATCATAATAGCCCTCCTAACTAATATCTTAATCCACTTTGGTAGCGAAAAAAAGACTAATGCTTATTAGTAACAAGGACTGTAAATGCCATATAGAAAAAATCTATTCTAAAATTTCAGTACCTAGGCGCTTTTGAACAGTTAACCGGTGTGGATTGACAAAGTTGTACAGTCTCCCATTACAATAACGGTTTACTATGAAATGCTAGGAGAACCGGAATCTTGGGAATACGATGATCAATTCAAATTGCTGAAGGAAGAAAAACAAGAAGTGTTGCCAAACAGTGGACAGACAATGGTACAAAGTTCATATATCCGGTTTAATACAAATACCGAGAGAATAGACCAGATTACGCTTATACCGTTTTACGTTTCTGGATATGAAGGCAATCAAAAAACAGATGTTTATGAGGTATTATTAACTGAACAGGCAATTGAGATTGAATTAAACTAATCATATTTCAAAAGGCTTCTTAGTTTTAAAACGATGGAAGTCTTTTCTGTTTAATCTATCCTATTTCTTTAAAAATATATTGTGATTGGCTATATAAATCAACTTAAAACTGTGTACATTGCAAAAAGTCGCTGTATCCAGTCCCCCCGGTACGAGCAAACCTTGGTGTATCCGAGCCAAAGCCCATAGTAAACGGTCAAAAAGTTACCGTATCCGAGCAAAATATCCCTGTATCCAGTCGAAAGCTCGCAAGATGTAGGCTGATTTTTAAAGTCCGTCGTTTTTGAGAGGATATGTATTTATTTAGCACAAACCTAAAGTTTTCGTCGAACAATTTTTTCTTACGCCCTTTATAAAAAGACAAAATTCATTTCTTGACTTTTTTATAATAAACCTTATATAAAGGGGGTTGGAAAGTGGTTACAATTCAAGATTTGCGTCAATTATCGAGTGGACAAAGCGAACTATTTACGGGGAATGAAAAGCGAATCATGTTCTTGTTACAGCTGACTTTTTTGGGGGTGAGCTTTTTTTTAGCAAGAGCCGTCTTTTTTGAAGCAGCCGTTCCATTTTTGGTTCCGTTTTGGGCTATCGTTAGTCTCCGCTATCGCCACCTGAAATGGCCAACATTAATCGGTGGGCTTACCGGAGCACTCACGTTAGGGTTGGGACAACTTGTTATTATTTTTCTTCAATTATGCACATTTCAATTTTTAAAGAGACTAATTAAGTTCCCATTGCCCATCCTCGTCATGCTTGCTACTCTACTTGTTCAAATTGCTTGGCAAGGGGGCGTTTATGGCGGATGGCCACCTCTACTTGTCCAATTTTATGTTGGTTGTGAAGCTGTATTAGCCATGGTTATGATGATTTTTTTACAGCTTACATTATTGCCACCACATCGCTTTTGGACATCAGAATGGACGTATGAACGGGCTGGTGCGGCATTTTTTATTCTGGCTGCCATGCTAACAGGGATGTCATCGTTTACATTATCTATCTTTAATATAGCGATTATTTGTTTACATTTAGTCATTTGTATTGCTGCTTTTGTTGGGGGCGTTACATTATCGACGATTGTTGCCACTATTTTAGGGACAATTGTAGGGATGGCACATTTGTCATTTACGGGGATGCTTGCCTTATATGCGTTGACAGGTGTGTTTGCAGGGAGCAGTGTGCAACTTGGACGATTTGGCATTGCACTAGGCAGTATTTTACCAAGTGTCTTTTTCTTCTTTTACGATGCAACGCTACCGCTAGATATTGTATACTTCGTGTCTATTAGTATCGCTACACTACTATCTTTACTGATTAATCGTTCTGTACTGGAGAAGTTACGTGCGCTTTTTTACCCAAAAAGAGATGAAGTATTGCTGAAGCGGCAAGAATGGTTAACAAATCATATGACGCAAACCATTGAACAATTCCAGCAATTTGTCTTTTTTATGAAGGATCTTGTGTTTGATCGATTTACTGAACAATCGATTGCCCCTAAAAAGATCCAACCGTGCAATATATGCCAAGATTGTTTTCGGCATGATCGCTGTTGGGGAGAGAAACAAGATATGGCTGAAAAAATTGCACAATATTATCGGGGAAAAACATCGCAAAATCCTATTGCGATAGCACAGGCAGAGGAAATTCTACGGTTAAGATGTATTAAGTCGGATAAGCTTTTACAAGAACTTGAGTATTTATTATATAACGAACAAATGAATAATCAGCTTTTTCATGGGAAGAAAATGATTGCGCTACAGTTGCAAGATGTGAGCCATCATCTGAATCGTTTGCTACAACAAATGCAAGGGGAGTCTGTATCATTTGAATCGTTAGAATGTGAACTGTTAGAACGACTCCAAAGTGCACAGTTAAACTGTTTTCAAATTGATGTTTTATCCAATGAAGTAGGACAACGACGTATTGTTTGTTCCGTTACGATGAAAAATATGGACCAAGCGACAGAGTTAAGTGAGCGTATCATTTTGCCGATTTTATATGAACGATTCGCTGAGCCTTTTTATGTGGAACGTATTACGTATAAAGAAATGCCATTTCCTTATGTAGAAGTACGTGCAAGGTCATCTGTACGATTCTCCATGGAGCAAGGGATTTATAGCCGAGCAAAACACAATACTTCAGGCGATGCGCATGAACTTTTCCCTATTCATGACGGACTAATGGCTGTTATGCTATCGGATGGAATGGGAAAAGATCAGCGTGCACGAAAAGAGAGCGATACGCTTATTCGCATGCTTCGTGAATGTTTAACGTATAATATGGACCCAGAGACCGCCATGCACACGATTCACTACGTGATGTCGTTAAAGCATGACCGTGATCTCTATGCAACCATTGATTTTGCACTAATCGATTTACAGCATGGTTCGCTTTGGTCGTGGAAAGCGGGAGGGATTGCAACGTATGTATTGCGTGGTGATGATGTGTTAAAAATTGAAGGGAATGCAGCACCAGTTGGACTAATGCCGACATTTTCAATTGAAACAGAGACGATACGTTTAAAAGCCGATGATATTGTCATCATGGCATCAGATGGCTTATTTGATGGCGCACTTCATTGGCACGAGCAAGAGCGTCATTTTTTCCAACTATTAAAGAAAAAAAATAAACAACAATTGGCAACAGATGTGTTATTGTACGATGTAATGGAACAATATAAGCAGGCTTATGATATTCAGGATGATTGTACAGTTATTGCATGCAAAATAAAACATATTAACCCTAAATGGTCTGTCTTAAATTTAGTGTAATGATGTGAGAAGGTGAGAAGATGAGAGCATTTGAGCAAAATATTTTGCAGTTTATTGAGAGCGAGCAGCTTATCAACAAGGGGAATCGCCTGCTCATCGCTTGTTCAGGGGGCGTCGATTCCATGGCGCTCCTAACTTTTTTTGATAAATATCAAAAAAAGTTAGAGGTTGAAATATTTGTCGCTCATGTTGATCATCTGTTGCGTGGCGAGCAATCGGCAGGTGACCGACTATTTGTCGAGCAATTTTGCCAAGATAGACAAATTCCATGTTTTAGTACGGCTATCCCTATTCCGGCTATTTTGGAAGAGCAAGGTGGAAATTCACAAGCAGTTTGCCGCAAGGAGCGCTATGCATTTTTGGCCGCTGTAATGAAAGAGCAGGCCATTGATACGCTAGTGACTGCTCATCATGCAGATGACCAATTAGAATCGATATTGATGGCACTTGCAAAGGCTGGAACGATTACAAGTATGCAAGGAATCCATGCCAAGCGTCCATTTATAGAAGGAATGATAATTCGTCCATTTTTAACGGTTACAAAAGACGAAATAAGGGGATATTTACAAAAGAGTGGTGTAGATTTTCGTGAGGATGCAAGTAACGCAAAAGATGATTACACAAGAAATCGGTTCCGTCACCATGTTGTGCCATTTTTAAAGGCTGAAAATGAATTCGTTGCCCAACACGCAACACAATTTTCATTGCAACTAATACAAGATGATACGTATTTACAACAGCTTGCCCATCAAACATTTAATCGTTTAGTTACAAGAAAAAGTGATCGTTGTTATGAAGTTGAAATTAATGCGTTTTTAAACGAACCACTTGCTTTACAAAGAAGGCTCATTTTAATACTATTAAACTATCTTGATAACGATACAGACACGTCTCAAAGTCATACGTTATGCACACTCATTTTAAAGCTATTTCAAACACAAAATGGAAGCGCTATGATGAACTTACCGAGAGGATGTATAGTAAGCAGGCAATATGGGAAAATACTTTTCTTAAAAAAGCAAGAAGTTGTTCCAGTTATTTCCGGGGAGCTTGTATTAAATGAATGGAATGAAAGAGCAGGGATTCGGTTTTACATAGGAGAATTTGCTCACTTAACTTCGCCGTTAAGTAAAGACGCAGAAATCTATTACGTGAGCGCAGAAACACTATTTCTTCCGATACATACAAGAACCCGTGAAGAGGGAGATCGTATACAGCTATCAGGCATGGATGCGCCAAAACGCCTATCGAGACTCTTCATAGATGAAAAAGTACCGCTTACTAAGCGAGATGAGTGGCCACTGCTTGTCGATTATAAGGGGGAGATACTGGCGGTAATCGGCTTGCGGGTAAGTAATAAATTTTCTAGAACAAGGCGTGCGGGGGATGACTATGTATTCATTTGTGAAACAAAGACAGACTAGGGTGTTTGAACAATCTTGAGGAGGAATCAATAATGATTCAAAATGATATTGAAAAAATTGTAATTACAGAGGAACAGATTCAGGCACGTATTCAGGAGCTAGGTGCGGAATTAACAGAAATTTATAAAGACGAATTCCCCCTCGCTATCGGTGTGTTAAAAGGTGCAATGCCGTTTATGACAGACTTAATGAAACGTTTCGACTCTTATATTGAAGTTGACTTTATGGATGTCTCAAGCTATGGAAACGCAACTGTATCTTCTGGTGAAGTAAAGATTTTAAAGGATTTAAATACAAGTGTAGAAGGTCGTGATGTCATCATTATTGAAGATATTATCGATAGCGGTTTAACACTAAGCTACCTTGTCGATTTATTTAAATATCGTAAAGCGAAATCGATTCGTATTGTAACGCTTTTAGATAAGCCGTCTGGTCGTAAAGTAAATTTAAAGGCTGACCTAGTTGGCTTTGAAGTGCCAGATGGATTTGTAGTAGGTTATGGATTAGATTATGCAGAAAAGTATCGTAATTTGCCTTACATCGGTATTTTAAAACGAGAAGTTTACTCTTTTTAAATAACAATTGTGTAACGATTTCGACAAAAATCATGTGAAACATATTTTAAGCAGTGCTTTTCGTTGTATGTAGAAAACATCGTATGTTAAGATTTTACTTATAGTTTTTCTGTAATGTTGTGAGGAGGCTGGGGATGAATCGAATATTTCGATACACCATATTTTATTTGTTAATTTTTCTCGTGATCATCGGGATTTTTGGCACATTTAATGGGGGCAATAAGCCAACTGAAGAGCTGACGTATCATGAGTTTTTAAAAGCTTTGGATGCTAGTACGATCCAAGAGGTAGTAATACAACCCGATAGTGGTGTATACGTTGTAGAAGGTGTTATGAAAGGGGCTGAAGAGGGGGAAACGTTTACAGTTAACCTTCCTCAAAATAACCAAGCATTAATGGATCGCCTAACAGATTTACAAAAGGCATATCCAGATGTACATTGGGAGCAAGCGCCTGAAACAAGTGGATGGGTAAGCTTCTTTACAGGTATTATCCCATTCATTATTATCATTATTTTGTTCTTCTTCTTGTTGAGTCAATCACAAGGTGGAGGCAATAAAGTGATGAACTTTGGTAAATCGAAAGCCAAGCTTTACGATGACCAAAAGAAAAAAGTACGCTTTACAGATGTAGCAGGCGCTGATGAAGAAAAAGCAGAGCTTGTGGAAGTAGTAGAGTTCTTAAAAGACCACCGTAAATTTACTGAAATTGGTGCTCGTATTCCAAAAGGTATTTTACTAGTAGGTCCTCCAGGTACGGGTAAAACATTACTTGCTCGTGCAGTAGCTGGGGAAGCGGGCGTACCATTCTTCTCGATTTCAGGTTCTGACTTCGTAGAAATGTTCGTCGGTGTTGGTGCATCACGTGTTCGTGACTTATTCGAAAACGCGAAGAAAAATGCACCGTGTATTATCTTCATTGACGAAATTGATGCAGTAGGTCGTCAACGTGGAGCAGGTCTTGGTGGCGGTCACGATGAGCGTGAGCAAACATTAAACCAATTACTAGTTGAGATGGATGGTTTCGGTGCAAATGAAGGGATTATTATCATTGCAGCGACAAACCGCCCTGATATTCTAGACAAAGCATTATTACGTCCTGGTCGTTTTGACCGTCAAATTACAGTAGGTCATCCTGATGTAAAAGGTCGTGAAGCAATTCTTAAAGTGCATGCACGTAACAAGCCGTTATCAGATACAGTTGATTTAGGTGCCGTAGCACAACGTACACCTGGCTTCTCAGGTGCCGATTTAGAAAACTTATTAAACGAAGCAGCACTTGTTGCCGCTCGTAAAAATAAGAAAACAATTGACATGGTAGACATTGATGAAGCTTCTGACCGCGTCATTGCTGGTCCAGCAAAAGCGAGCCGTGTATATTCGAACAAAGAGAAAAAATTAGTGTCCTTCCATGAAGCAGGTCACGTAGTGGTTGGCTTGACTCTTGATGAAGCGGACACTGTGCATAAAGTAACGATCGTACCACGTGGTCAAGCAGGCGGTTATGCGATTATGTTACCGAAGGAAGAACGTTTCTTCACGACAAAACAAGAGTTATTAGACCGCATTGCAGGACTTCTTGGTGGTCGTGTAGCAGAAGAAATTGTGCTTGGAGAAGTATCAACAGGTGCGCATAACGACTTCCAAAAAGTAACGAATATTGCGCGTGCAATGGTTACAGAATATGGTATGAGTGAAAACCTTGGTGCGATTCAGTTTGGTTCTGGTTCGGGCGGTAATGTGTTCTTAGGGCGCGATTTCAACTCGGATCAAAACTACTCAGATAAAATTGCGTATGAAATCGATAAAGAAATGCAAAAAATTATCGATACGCAATATGAGCGTACACGTCAAATTCTGACAGAGAAACGTGAATTATTAGATTTAATCGCCAACACATTAATGGTGAAAGAAACATTAAACGCTGAAGAAATCGAACATTTACGTGACAAAGGTACATTGCCAGAAAGCTCAATCCAAGCAATGGATGAGGCGAAAGAACGCAAAGAACAAGAAAAGGCAGAGGCTGAGCCTACAGTTGAAGTAGCTGGTACACCAACAATCAATAATGATATTCTTGGTAAAAAATCAGATCCAACAGTAGCGGACTTGCCAAAAGAAGAGCCGTCTTCAGAACGTCCAAAAGGCATCGATGAAGATCGCGGATAAGTAATAAAATAAAGAGAACAAAGCAACTAATTGCTTTGTTCTCTTTTTGTTTTTCAGAAAAAAAATTAATTACTTACCTGCTGGATATCCGTATCAGAAGGGACATCATCGCTACTTATTTTAGCCGAGACATGTCTTTCTAAATATTAGCTAAACATAGAATGTCCACCGTTTACGGATAATACTTGTCCTGTGATCCAATTAGCTGCGTCACTTAGTAAAAAGGTAACTGCACCCGTCACATCTTCTGCTGTCCCTAAACGTTGTAATGGATAGCGCTTTAACACTTGCTTTTGAACGTCAGGAGAAAAATGTAAATCACCTTGATCGAGTAAGCCAATAGAAATTGTGTTGCATTGGATTTGATAACGACCGACTTCTTGTGCTAGAGACTTCATCAAGCTAAGTGCACCACTTCTGGCTGCAGCAGAAATAATGAGTTTGCGGTCTCCCGTACGAGCAGAATCACCGATTAATGTTATAAACTTACCTTTATTCATTTCCTTCATCTGTGGTAAAAATACATAGGCTAAATGGATAACACCGTTTAAACATACATCTAGCTCGTGCTGCCATTCATACGGCTTATAGTCAAAAAATGATTTCATTTGTGTAAATGCAGCATTATTTATGACAGCTGTCACAGGTCCAAGAGAGGCTGTAATCTCTTGTTGTAGCCGTTGAACATCCTCTAAACGGCCAATGTTTGCTTGGAAACTTACCGCTTTACCGCCTGATGTGATGATCTGTCTTACTGTTTCTTGTGCTTTTTTTTTTGAATGGTGATAGTGAACTGCAACGGTAGCGCCTTGAGCGGCTACTTGTAAAGCGATAGCACGTCCAACACGATCAGATGCACCTGTGACTAAAATAACTTGTTCCATTGCTCATCCCTCCTTAAGAAAACAGGAGTCACAAAGCGTGACCCCTGTCATTTCTATACCATGGCTAAGCCACCGTTGACTGATAGTGTTTGTCCTGTAATATAATCTGCTTCAGTGGATGCTAAGAACGCTACAGCGTTGGCGATATCTTCTGGCTGCGCTAAGCGGCGGAATGGAATTGCCTTTACTAATGCTTCTGTAATGCCTGCGTTATACTCACTGATTTCCTTAAATAGTGGTGTATCAGCTGGACCAGGTGCGATACAGTTTACATTAATTTTATGACGAGCCATTTCACGTGCAAGTGTTTTCGTCAATGCAATAATACCGCCTTTTGCAGCGGAATATACGGCTTCACCACTTGAGCCAACACGTCCTGAGTCAGATGCCACATTGACCACTTTGCCAAAGCCATTTTCAATCATGAGCGGTAAAATCGTTTTACATGTGTGAATTTGCCCCATTAAGTTGATATTGATGATTGTCTCCCATGTAGCTGGTTCACTTTTTAAAAAGGGCTCAATTTTATCCCAGCCGGCATTGTTAACTAACACATCGATTTTACCAAACTGTTCTACCGATTTACTTACGGCTTCTTCTACACTTTCTAACTTTGTCACATCACAGTAAATAGCAACGGCCTGTCCTTGCTGTTCTTTAATGAGAGATACGGTCTGTTCCGCATTCTCCTCGTTAATATCGGTTACAATTATGTCAAAATTTTTGGCTGCTAGTGTGAGTGCAATTTGGCGTCCGATGCCACTGCCAGCCCCTGTTATGAATGCTACTTGATTTGTCATGTCCTAACTCCTCCTTATGAGAGTGGTGCCTGTTGAGCGACCATTTCACGTAATTTGAACTTTTGAATTTTTCCACTCGCTGTACGAGGGAGGTCTTCTAGTAATTCTAGATGTTCAGGCCAATATTGTTTGGCGACCCCTTTTTGTTGTAAAAAGGCTTGCATCGTTTCCATTGTTAACGGTGTTGTGTTAGGTTTCATGCATATGAAGGCACATGCTTTTTCTTGAAGACGTGGGTCTGGCATCGCTACAAGTTGCGCTGCAAATACATCTGGATGTTCATATAAAATATTTTCAATATAGGCAACAGGGATGTTTTCACCACCACGAATAATAATATCTTTATTACGACCAGAGATACGAATATAGCCATCTTCGTCCATAACGGCACGGTCTCCCGTAATGAACCAGCCATCTTTAAACTCGTCTTGGGTAACGTCTAATTGGTTTAAGTAGCCAACGAATAGGGCAGGACCTTTGCATAATAGGTTTCCTTCTACATTTGGTGGTACTTCATTGAAATCTGTATCAACGACTTTTACCTCCATGCTAGGAAGGGCCACTCCGTCTGTATTCGTTAGCTTATCTTCTGAATCGTCGAGCTTAGTAAGCGTCACAAGACCATTTTCTGTTTGCCCCCAACCAGATAAAATACGAAATTTTACCATTTCCTTTGCTTGTTTGACAAGTACTCGTGGAATAGGAGCACCTAATGCAAGGAAAGCGCGGAATGAAGAAAGGTCATAATCTTTCATATAAGGCGACTGCACGGTATCTTGTAAAAATGGTGTTGCGCCTGCTGTAAACGTAATTTTTTCTTTTTCAATGAGTTGTAAAAATTCTTGAGGGTTCCAAATATCTTGATAAACGGCTGTACCAGCATAATGAGTTGGTAGGCGTACGCCATAACCGAAGCCTGTTTGATGTGCGAATGTAGAAGCCATAAAGAGCACATCATCACTCGTTAAACGTAAACGTTCAATCCAAAAGTTTGTAGAGACACAAAGGGTATTATGCGTATGCATCACACCTTTTGGGTTACCTGTTGTACCTGAAGTAAAAATAATTTCTGTTACATCATCTGGATGATGCTCAATTGTGTCTAGAAGTGCAACATCCAATTGTTCCTCCCACGGTGTATTAAACAAGAAATCAATAGATTGCATATTTGTGGAAACACTGTTACCGATGACAAGTATATGCTTTACAAATGGCCATTGATGGCGTAAATTCTCATACATATTGACATAATTGAAGTCGCGGAATGTATCTGGAATAATAATAACTTTTGATTCTACGGCCCCAATCATATAGCCAACTTCACGTTCACGATAAATAGGGATTAAAGGGTTCGTAATAGCACCAATCCGTGTAATGGCGTAATGTAAAATGATAAACTCGTTCCAGTTAGGTAGCTGTAATGACACTACATCGCCTTTTTCTACGCCTAATTGTTGTAGACCGAGTGCTACACGATCAACCATTTTTGCGAGCTCTTGATAGGTATAGCGACTTTTGCGATCGATAATAGCGACTTTGTCTGGGTGTTTTCCTACAGCATCATATAAATAATCGATTATCGTTTTTTGTGGCCAAATAGATTGGTACTTTTCCACATAATCCTCCGTTAACATCGTTTGCAGTTGCTTCATTCAAAACACCTCCTATTCTATACACGGAATTTATTGAAATCGACTGGACGCTTTTCTAAAAAGGCTTCTTTCCCTTCATTTGATTCCTCGGTATTATAGAACATGGCTAAGCTACCCATAGCAAGCTGTGAAATGCCTTGAATATTAGCGCTATCTGCATTAAATGAATATTTCAGCATTTTTAAAGCAGTTGGGCTCTTTTCAAGTAGTTTTTGTGCCCATTCATCAGCAGCCTCCATTAATTGTGCTGCTGGGACAATTTTATTAACTAAGCCCATTTCTTTGCATTCTTGTGCTGTATATTGCTCGCATAAATACCAAATTTCACGTGCTTTTTTCTCTCCAACGATGCGGGCTAAGTAAGCAGAGCCAAACCCTGCATCGTAGCTTCCTACTTTCGGTCCGCTTTGTCCGAATTTTGCAGTGTCCGCTGCAATGGTTAAATCACAAATCACGTGTAAAACATGCCCACCACCAATCGCATAACCATTTACTGCGGCGATAACGGGTTTTGGTATATTGCGAATGACTTGGTGTAGTGCTTCAATTTCTAAGCCAATGCCGCCACCTAATCCGCCGTTGTGGTTATAACCACCTTCTAAGCCTTTTGACTTTTGATCTCCACCTACACAAAATGCTTTTTCACCTGAGCCTGTTAAAATGACAACCCCAATGCGATTATCATCCCAAGCGTCACGAAATGCCCAAATGAGTTGTTGTACTGTTTCTCCGCGAAATGCGTTATACACTTCTGGACGATTAATCGTAATTGTCGCAATACCATCTTCTTTTTTGTATAAAATATCAGTTAGTTCTAATGGTTGGTGAGTACCAACTAGTGGATTTACAATTTCCATGTTCATTCCTCCTAAACTGTTTGAGTTTGATGTGTACGGAATTCTCTTCCAATAATCTCTTTCGCAATAACCATTTGGTTTGCTTGTGCTGTACCGTCTCCGATTTCTAAGCCAATTACATCACGTAACCGTTGCTCTAACGGCATTTCTTTTGTGTATGCATAGTGCCCATTTAGTAGAAGACATTCATGAATAGCTTCTACGCTATATTTTGGCCCAAGCCATTTTACACTCGAAGCTTCTTTTGAATGCTTTCGTCCTTGGTCGCGTAGCCATAACCCGCGATAAGCTTGCCATTTAATGAGCTCCAGTTGTGTATGATGTGTCACAATAGGGAACGAAACAGCTTGATATGTGGCTAAAGGGCGACCGAATGATTGCCGTATTTTTACGTGCTCGATTGTTTCATCGATACTTTGCATCGCTGCGCCAACACATTGTAAACCGATGAGTAAGCGACTTAAGTCGAAGCCGTTCATCACTTGCGAGAAGCCTTGATTTTCTTGCCCAATCAAATTTGCTGCTGGAATGCGTAGTTCGTGCATATAAATTGAGCCGCGTCCAATCGGGATATTGCCCATATCTTCATAGCCCTTTGCTTCAAATCCATTGACAGTAGAAGGTACAAGAAATGCACTAATACCTTTATTACCGAGTGAAGGATTCGTTTTAGCAAAGACGATGAAAGCATCTCCGCATGTAGCGACACTAATGCCTGATTTTTCACCGTTTAATACATATTCATTGTCTTCACGGCGAGCCGTCGATGTAATGCCACCAGCATCTGTTCCAGCAGCAGGCTCTGTAATGGCAATGCCAACAATTTTTTCGCCACTTGCGATTTGCGGTAGCCATTCATTTTTCATTTCTTCGCTTGCATGTTGAGTAAGAATTTCGCCGATTAAAGCATTTAACATAACAGAGTACGTTAAGTTAAAATCACCCCGACCAATTTCTTCTGCTGCAATGCCTGTTGTGAGACAATCTGCGCCGACACCACCATATTGTTCGGGAATACGAAGCCCGGTAACCCCTAAATCACCGAGCTTTTTCCAGAGGTGGCGGGGTGTGATGCCTTCACGATCCCATTTTGTATAGTGTGGTAATAATTCTTCCTTTGCGAAATCGCGCAAAATTTTACGAAATTGTTCTTGTTCTTCCGTGAATTCGAAATTTAACATAGGTGAAAACCCCTTTCTAGTAGTTAAATGCGCAGTTTTCGATAATGGTTGTAATACCTTGACCACCACCGATACAAAGTGTAGCAAGACCATATCGACCATTACGTCGCTGCAACTCATGGACAAGTTTTGTTAAAATAATGGCTCCTGTTGCGCCGATTGGATGCCCTAGTGCAATAGCGCCCCCGTTCGCATTCACTTTTTCTATATTAAAATTACCTTCCTGAATAACAGCGAGCGCTTGAGCAGCAAATGCTTCATTAAGCTCGATTAAATCGATATCATCAAGTGTTAAGTTTGCTTGTGCAAGTGCTTTTTCTGTTGCTGGAACAGGTCCAATCCCCATGATTTCCGGTGCTACCCCAGCAACCGCTTGCGCAATAATTTTTGCTTTTGGTGTTAAGCCATATGCTTTTACTTTTTCTTCACTCATAAGTAAAAGAGCAGAGGCCCCGTCATTTCGACCGCTTGAACTGCCTGCTGTAATCGTTCCATTTTCTTTGAATACAGGCTTTAGTTTTGCTAATTGTTCAAGGGAGGTATGCCGTGGATGCTCATCGGTATCGATGATAGTCGTCGATTTTTTTGTTTTAATTTCATAAGGAATGATTTCATCGTGAAATCGTTTGTTTTCGATGGCAGCAAGTGCAAGCTCTTGGCTACGTAAAGAAAAGGCATCTTGTACTTCGCGGGAAATATAATATTTTTCCGCTAAGTTTTCTGCTGTTATCCCCATCGTAATGTGCCCGTATAAATCAGTTGGCTGTGAATTGATCTGGCTTTCGGTATTGGAATCATACAACATCACATTGCCAACACCTAATCCGTAACGTGCATGACCTAAGTAAAACGGAGCTGTACTTAAGCTTTCTGCTCCTCCTGCAATGATGACATCCTGTAGGCCAAGTGCGATTTGCTGTACAGCATTATTGATCGCTTGTAAACCAGAGCCACATTGGCGATGAACGGTATAAGCAGTGACTTCGATTGGCATATTAGCACGTAATGACGCTACCCGCGCAATATTAGCCGCATCACCACTTTGCCTGGCCTGTCCTAAAATGACCTCATCGACTTGGATAGGGGATGGCTGTCGATCGAGAAGACCCTGTATGACATGTGCCGCTAGTTTGTCAGCTCTCATGTCTTTAAAGACACCGCCAATTTTGCCAATCGGTGTACGGACGGCATCGACAATATACACATCTCTCATACATTCACACCCTTTTTGTTGTGATATTCACGCCCCAATTCTGAAGCGATAATATTGCGTTGGATTTCTGAAGTCCCTTCATAAATGCGTGTAATACGCGCATCGCGGAAGTAGCGCTCAATTGGATAGTCTTTCATATAACCAAGTCCACCATGAATTTGCAGAGCTGTATCAGCCACACGGTTATATACTTCAGAACCATATAATTTTGCCATGGCTGCTTCTTTTACAACACGAGTCCCTTGATCGACCATCCAAGCGACACGATAAGTTAAAGCGCGTAATGCTTCTATTTGCATCGCCATATCGGCTAACATATGTTGAATGGCTTGGAAGTTGAAAATTGGTTGACTAAATTGCTCACGCTCTGTTGCATGTTGCATCGAATGCTCTAACAGTTTTTGGGAAGAGCCTAAACAGCGAGCGGCCATACCTGCACGTCCATTCGCTAAAATTTTTAACGCATTCACATAGCCAGTGCCCTCTAATCCGAGTAAGTTTTCAGCAGGAATTTCAACATTTTCAAAAAATAGTTCAGCGGAGTTTGAACCGCGTAATCCTAGCTTCTTTTCTGGTGCACCTACCTCAAATCCCGGTGTTCCTTTTTCTACAATAAAAGAGCTAATGCCTTTTGCTCCTTTTGTTGGATCGGTAACGGCCATGACTGTAAAGACATGGGCATCGTGTGCATTTGTAATGTAATGCTTGGAGCCATTTAAAATATATTTATCGCCTTTTCGCACAGCTGTTGTTTTTAAATTGACTGCATTTGAACCAGCAGATGGTTCCGTTAAGGCAAATGCACCAATCCATTCCCCGGTTGCCATGCGTGGTAAATATTTTTCTTTTTGAGCAGGGGAGCCGAATTCCACAATGCCAACAGAGCCAATACCGATATGACAAGAAATTAATGTTGTAAAACCGTTATGTGTTTTCGCTAATTCCTCTAATACGGCACATTTGCTGACCATATCAAGTCCAAGACCACCATATTCTTCAGGAATACTTAAACTAAATAGACCCATTTCTTTTGCCGTTTTTACAAGGTGTGGGGGAATTGCATTCTGCTCTTCAATTTGATTCGCAAATGGCTCTACTTCATCTCGAATAAATTTTTGTACTAATTCCTTTAATGCCAATGTATCCTCACTAAATGCAAAATTCATCACGTATCCCTCCTTTATTGATTTGTGAAGTTTGCTGGTCGTTTTTCGATAAATGCGCGTGTTCCTTCTGCTTTATCTTCTGTACCGAAGAGTAGGGAAATGGATAGTTTTTCAATCCATTGTGCCGTTTGCATATCTACATCAAACCCATGATGTACGGCTTGTTTGGTAAGCTGTACAGCGATAGGACTCTTTTTCAAAATAGCTTCGGTAATTTCGTGCATCTTTTGCTCAAGTTTTGTTTCTGTACAGTAGTATGTGGCAAGCCCCATTTGCTGTGCTTCTTCACCGGAAACAATTCGTCCTGTGAGGATGAGATCGAGTGCGCGCCCTTTACCAATGATGCGCGTAAGTCGTTGTGTACCACCCGCTCCAGGTAAAACGCCTAGGTTGAGTTCGGGTAATCCAAACTTGGCCTTCTCCGTTGCGATGCGAATATCACAAGCGAGTGCCAATTCACAACCACCGCCAAGTGCGAAGCCATTAATAACGGCAATGGTCACTTTAGCGCTCTGCTCAATTTGGGTGTATACATGCTGCATGCCTAGGGTTAGACCATCTAAAGGTGTCCGTTTTTCCAGTGCCTTAATATCAGCGCCAGCAGCGAAAGCCTTTCCCCCAGCTCCTTGCACAATAATGAGTCGGATGGTGGGTTGTTTTTCTAAGTACGTAAAGGCTTCTTGTAATTCATTTACCATTTTTTCATCTAGTGCATTCAGTACTTCAGGCCGGTTCAGCGTGATATAGCCAATCTGTTCAACAATTGAAAGATGAATGTAATCAAGTGTTAGCATGTTGTTCACACTCCTTATAGTCATAAAAGCCTTTCCCCGTTTTTTTACCTAGACGGCCGGCTTTCACATATTTCACTAATAGCGGACTAGGTCGATATTTTTCGCCAAGTGTTTTGTTTAAATATTCTAGCGTCCGTAATCTCGTATCTAGTCCTACTAGATCACCCATTTCAAGAGGACCCATCGGATGGTTGAGTCCCAGTTTAATTGCTTTATCGATATCTTCAGCTGAGGCTACACCTTCCATCAGCATGTTTACTGCTTCATTTCCGATGAGCGCATTCATTCTAGAAGTGACAAAGCCCGGAAATTCATTTACTTCAACTGATTCTTTTTGCATTTGCGTAGCGACTTGTTTAATGATGTCTACGGTTTCATCGGATGTATCGAGCCCACGAATGATTTCAATAAGCTTCATTTTGTGTACCGGATTAAAGAAATGCATCGCGAGTACTTTAGTTGGGCGAGTTGTTTGACACCCAATTTCCGTTGGGCTAAGTGACGATGTATTTGTGGCTAAAATGGTCTCAGGTGAACAAAGTACATCGAGCTGTTTAAAAATCGCTGTTTTAATTTCAATCCGCTCTACGACAGCCTCTATGACGAGTTCTGCATTAGTAGCCGCTTGCTCGATAGAGGGAGTATAGTGAATTTGCGCCACAGCTTGTTGCTGCTGTGTGGAGATAAAGCCTTTCTCTCGACTTTGAGAGGCCATTTTTTCGATTTCTTGCTGGGCACTTTGTAAGCTGGCAACTGAAATATCTTGTAGTGTTACCGTGTACCCGCTAATGGCAGCGGTATAAGCAATACCTCTGCCCATAATACCTGCCCCGATAATAGAAATTGAGTTAACCATGTACATCACTCCTTTATATTTCTGATTTTTCTGACTACCGTAGAGGGATTAACATCTAGAATCTTCGCCATTTGACGATAGGAAATATTTTTTTCATTTAGTAAAAACAGTAGTTCTTTTTCGAGTTCTTTCACCGCCGTTTTAAGTGGTAAAATATCATTTACAATAATAGACTTTTTGCTTATATCTTCTTGAAGAGCGAGTAATTGTTTAATATGAAAAGCATGAAATAGCGTGCGGTGAGATGATAAAACGAGTCGTTCTAACAGTGAGAAAATTTCTTTTAAGTTTTCTGTCCATTGTTGCCGCAGTAGAAATTGAATCGCATCGGCGGTTAACGTAATCGAACGATGATGTTTTTCACTTAGAAGATGAATAAAATGTTGGATAATTGTTTTGGTTTCTTCAGGTTTTTCAGCAATGGGCGGTATATGAAATGTAATGGCATTAATCAAATAATAAAGTTTTTCGCTGAAATTAGGTTTCTGGCCAAATGAAACATCTGTGCTAATAGAAGCCATGATTCGAATATTTATAGTAGAAGCCTGTTGCTCTATGAGAGAAGCAAGTCTTTCCTGTAACGTATAGGGTAAATAATCAATATTTTTGAAGTACAATGTGCCATTTGTAGCGAGTGAAAATAAATAATACCCTTCAAGAGTAGTGGTGAATAATACATACTCCAATTCGTTTTTTGTTTTTGTTCTACAGTCAATTTCGATAAACGGCGCCTTTTTACGTTCACTATTTAACACAATTTGTTTCGCTAATGTGGAACGACCTGTACCGATAGCTCCTTTAATTAAGACGGAGGAGCTTACTTTCGCAATTTGTTTGATTTTGTTTGTCAGTTCTGTCGAATACGAAACAATGGAGTCATTTGTTAGTGTAAATACATGATGAAGTTGCTGCTGGAGTGCGTTTATTTTTTTTAGATGTTGAGACGTTGTTGTAATGTTGGAAATGCGTACAACGATGCGGTCGATTGTGCGCTGTTCTTGATTGGTGATAATAGAAAAATGAACATCTAATACTTGTTGATGACGATTTGTCATGCGAATGGTACTTTGTGTTTTTTTATTTTGGATAATGTCTTGCAATGCTTGAGAAAACTTAACCCGTTGAGATTCTTCATACATAATAGATATATAGAATTGATGAAATAAAGCATTCTGACGCAGAATATCTCCATTTGGATCCATAATAGCAATGCCATGTTCACTCGTGTCCATTAGCATTTCATTTTCACGGACTAATTGGCGGTACGTTTCTAACTCGGAGGTAAGGGACTCTATTTTTGAAATGTCCTCAAATACACCGATAGCCCCTACAAGCTGTTTGCCGTCAAAAATGGGCTCACGGTGAGAAATATACCAACGTTTACGCACCTTATATTTTTCTACTTGTCCTTGCCCTGTTTGAAGTACTTGAAGTAATCCTTTTGGTGGAACGACATCTGTAATAAAGCGACCAATTGCTTTTTCGAGTGGGACACCAGAGATTTTTTCACCTGCCTGGTTCATCATCGTAATATTGCCTTGAATATCGACTGCCATAATGCCACTCGGTACAGCTTGAAAAACCGTTTTATAATGTTTTAATTGAAACTGTTGTGTTTTTGCAACAGCCTCATAAAAGGTAGCTTTATCAATGCAGCCCATATATTTATTATCTTGCTTAATAATGAGTAAATGTGTATCCGCGGGCCATTCGTATTTTATCGATGGAATATGTGTGACTATAGTAAATTGTTTATTGACCATACGAGCGAATGCTCTCAGTTGATCGATATCTTCTATATAGTCGAACCCCATTTTCATGCAATACTGTAATAAGTCCATGGCGGTAAAGAAGCCTTCTAATTTGCCGAAGCGTCCAATGATCATACCGTAACGATAAGCTTGAGTTGTCATGGTGTTTAATAGATGAAGTAGCGTAGTTGTATCGCTAGGGAAAATCCCTATAGGTTGTAGCTTAATAGTTTGTTCCATGGAAAGTCTCCTTTCTCGCTAGAGGGTGTTGCGAATTTGCAACATAATCTGCGTTGCTTTCTAAAGTATTAGCTTGATAGAGTAGTGGAAATCCAAGTATATACCGCAAATAAAACGTAACATATTCTCTTTTGTGTATCAAATATGCTTTTAAATGTTTTTTAGTTGTCGTTTGGTTGTATTATTGAATTTATAATATTGATAAAATATAAAGTGATGCATATTAGCAACAGTCTAGAAAAAAATGCATAACAGTAAAGACGTGAATTAAATGGCTATAACATAATGTTTTTTAAATATAGTAAAAAATAGGTTATTAATTTTTGTTATGAATGGATACATAAATCCAACGGTGGAAAATGAGTACGTGTACTGTACTATTATCTAGAGAATGTTATGTGTTATGATTTCTCTAAATGGATTTGATAGGTGTGAGTGACAAATGATTTTAGTACTTGATGCAGGGAATTCTAGTATTGTGCTCGGTGTATATAAAAACGACCGCCTTGTATTCCATTGGCGTATGGAGACAAATCGTCATAAAACGGAAGATGAATACGCTATGCAAGTAAAAGTGTTCTTTGTACATGCAGGCATCTCATTTGACCAGATTACAGGAATTATCATATCCTCAGTTGTACCGCCAATAATGTTTGCGCTTGAAGAAATGTGTCATAAATATTTTCGAGTAAAGCCGATTATTGTTGGACCTGGTGTGAAGACAGGGCTTAATATTAAATATGAAAACCCACGTGAAGTAGGGGCTGATCGCATTGTCAATGCCATAGCCGCTTTGCATGAATATGGTGAGCAATCACTGATTATCGTTGATTTTGGTACGGCAAATACGTACTGCTATATTAATGAAAAAGGTGAATATATGGGAGGAGCCATTGCACCGGGCATTGCAATCTCAACAGAAGCGCTTTATACGAGAGCGTCAAAATTGCCGCGCATTGAAATTGCTAAGACGCCACATATTGTCGGGAAAAATACTGTATCGGCAATGCAAGCAGGTATTTATTATGGCTTTGTTGGGCAAGTCGAGGGCATTGTAAGTCGTATGAAAGCACAAAGTAAGACAGAGCCGCTTGTGATTGCAACTGGTGGATTGGCGAGCTTAATTGCAAATGAAACAAAGATGATTGATATAGTTGAACCGTTTTTAACGTTAAAAGGTTTATATATCATTTATAAACGGAATCAATAAGAAATGAGGAATGACATCATGGGAGATTATTTAGTAAGAGCTATTGGCTATAACGGTCAAGTACGTGCATTTGCTACACGTACAACAGAAACAGTAGGAGAAGCACAACGCCGTCATAACACGTGGCCAGTCGTTTCAGCGGCATTAGGTCGTTCGATGACGGCAGCTGTGATGATGGGCGCGATGCTAAAAGGTGAGGACAAGTTAACGGTCAAAATTGAAGGAAACGGTCCAATTGGTCCTATGATTATTGATACGGATGCAAAAGGCGATGTGCGCGGCTATGTAACAAATGGCCAAGTACACTTTGATTTAAATGAATATGGCAAACTCGATGTCCGTGCTGGGGTAGGAACAGAAGGCTTCATGACTGTTGTAAAAGACCTTGGAATGCGTGATATGTTCTCCGGTCAAACACCGATTGTTTCAGGTGAAATTGCTGAAGATTTCACATACTATTTCGCAACGAGTGAACAAGTGCCTTCATCAGTCGGGCTTGGTGTGTTAGTAAATCCAGATAACACGATTCTTGCGGCTGGTGGCTTTATTCTGCAAATTATGCCTGGTTGTGAAGAGGAAACAATCGAATCAATCGAAAAGCATTTAAGTACAATGGAGCCTGTTTCAAAAATGATTGAAAAAGGGATGACACCAGAGCAAATTTTAGAAGCGGTTCTAGGTGAAGAAGGAAATGTCCAAATTTTAAGCACAATGCCGGTACGATTCCAATGTCAGTGTTCGAAAGATCGATTTGGTGCAGCAATTCTTGGTTTAGGTGTGAAGGAAATTCAAGACATGATTGATGAGCAAGGTGAAATTGAAACACAATGCCACTTCTGTCTACAAACATATGATTTTTCTGAAGCGGAATTGCAAGGGTTAATTGATGAAATCAATGCACAACAATAATAAATCCGTACCACCTACACCAACCAATGTACGACTAACGCAACGTCGATTAAAAACGAAGCCTGCTTTAACAGTAATGGGTATTTTATTACTAGGGAATATATTTTGGTTTATGCTATGGATTTGGCCATCAGGAAGCGACAATCAAGGCGACGAGGAAATCGTCGCTACGATTGCTGGTGAGGAAATTACACGTCAACAATGGCTTGCTGAAATAGAAAGTCGCTATGGAAAAGAGACATTACAAGATTTAGTCAATGAAGCTGTCATGGAAAAAGCAGCTGAGAAATACGACATTAAAGTTACAGAAGATGAAATTGATTTAGAGATGGCGCTCATGCGTTCAGCACAAGGTACAAATGATACAGAAAACTTAACAGAAGAACAATTACGACAAAAAGTACGTGCGCAGTTAATTTTAGAAAAGGTATTGGCAAAAGACATTATTATTGAAGAGGAACAAACATCTACATACTATGAAGAAAATAAGTCTTTATACAATATCCCAACTTCATATCGTACAAGCATGATTGTCGTAGCATCGAAGGCAGATGCTCAAAGTGTTGAAAAAGAATTGGCAAGTGGTTCAGATTTTTCTGTATTAGCGCGAGAACGTTCTTTAGATGCAGCCTCAGCTAGCCTAGGTGGCAATATCGGCTTTATTACAGAAGAGCAAGATACGGTTGATGCTGCGATTCGACAGACGGTTGCCAAGTTAAAAAAGGATGAGACAAGCAATCCAATAAAGCTAAACGATGGGCGCTATGCATTAGTGCAACTGCTAGAAACGATAGAAGGGCAATCTTTTGCTTTTGAAGAAGTAAAGGAACAAATTGCACGTGAAATGGCGATGGAGCAATTATCAGCCACGATTACACCAGAAGCTTTTTGGGCAGATTTTGATGCGACTTGGTTTTACGGTGAAGAAATGAAATAGAGAAAAGAAACAGTGAAATCTAGTACGAGTGCACTGAAAAGCTTTTGTTTTTTAATAAAAATAAGGCACTTTCTGTTCAAATGGACAGAAAGTGCCTTATGTCTTTAAAAGGAAGGATAAGTCTTATATCCCGTTTATTTTTTTCGGTTAATTATTAGCGATAGCTTCAGTTAACATATCTTCAAAGTTCTCTTCATCATAGACAATGTTATAAATTTTCCAAGTTTCGTCTGCTGTTTTCTTTAAATATGCAGTTCCTGACAAATCCATTGTCATTTCAAAAGACATGTCCATGTCTGGTTCACTCATGGAAATATGAACTTTTAAATTGTCTACTTTCACTTCTGCAAAACGCTTATTTAAGGAAACAATGCTGCTTGAATGCTCGCCCACTTGCTCCATTGTAATGGAACCAGATGAATAGTCAGGATCATCTAGTGTACTCAGATTATCAAGTGAATAGGCTAGATAATAACCGACTGTTGTTTCGCGATAAAGAGCTTCCAACGCTTCACGATCTTGTTGTTCAGATTGTAGTAATAACTCTTCTGTGACGTTACGATTTACAGTTTGAATCACTGAAAGTTCATCTTCAGCAGTCCCAGATTCTAGATGTAATGCGCGGTCAATCATCAATACGGCATGAGAACGTTTCGCAAAATTACTCGGTTTGAACTCGTCTCCATAACCATTTACGATTCCGACACCTGCTATTTTTACAATTGCTTCATAAGCAAAGTTTTTTTGAGTGACATCTTTGAAAGTTTTTTCTGTCGTTGAAAAATCCACCGTCTCATTGAATGCACGATAAATCATAACAGCCATTTGAGCACGTGTAATCTTATCATTTGGTTTAAAGGTTCCATCTACTTTGCCAGTAATAATCCCTCTGCTACTAGCAATTTGCACATAGTGATAATACCAATCTGAAGAATTTACATCAGGGAACGTTTTTTTGATGTCACCACTTGTTAAATGCATAGCATTAACCAAAATTTTTGTGAATTGTGCACGGGTAATATTATTTTCTGGTTTTAAAAGAATGGATGTATACTCATATTCTTCCCCATCTTCTTCATAAATCACTGTTTCTTCATATCCATCTATGATATCTGCATACAAAAAGCGTTCTAATTGTTCATATGCGCCATGCCCGTAATCTACATCATCTATGTAATATTGATCAATCGTTTTTTCTGCTGCAAAAGCAGGTGTTATAGAAGGAAGACTAAAAGTAACAAGTAAAGCTAATAAAATACGAACTGTCTTCAATGGTTTGACCCCTCTCCTTATATATTTTGAATGCATGAATTATATTACTTAATATTAATTTAAAAGAATACAAGAATAATATGGGAATAACATAAGCTCAAAATATAAAAAAGTGCCCCTTTTCTAGTACTGCGCTGCTTTGTATATATTTTTAATTGTTCTGAAAATTTATTGTAAAAGTACAGCCTATTACATTGACAATGGTTTGGTAAATTGTTAAGATACAATTAATAAAAACCTATTTACTTGGTAGGGATTAAAAGAAGGGAAGATGTGGATATGAGTAAATTAGCCAATTCTGTAGCGGAATTAGTAGGACGTACACCTATCGTTAAATTAAACAATGCAACAGGTGAAAATGAAGGGACAGTATACGTAAAATTAGAATACTTCAACCCAGGTTCATCAGTAAAAGACCGTCTTGCATTAGCGATGATCGAAGCAGCTGAAAAAGACGGCACATTAAAGCCGGGTGGTACGATTATTGAACCGACTTCAGGGAATACAGGTATTGGTCTTGCAATGATTGCTGCTGCAAAAGGTTATAAAGCCATTCTTGTAATGCCAGAAACAATGTCTTTAGAGCGTCGTAATTTATTACGTGCATACGGTGCACAGTTAGTATTAACACCTGGTCCTGAAGGGATGAAAGGTGCTATTGCAAAAGCAGAAGAATTAGCTGCTTCTGAAGGCTACTTCTTACCACAGCAGTTTAAAAACGAAGCAAATGCTGAAATTCACCGTTTAACAACAGGTCCAGAAATCGTGGAAGCATTTGATGCAGAAGGTTTAAAATTAGATGCATTTGTAGCGGGTATCGGTACGGGTGGTACAATTACAGGTGCTGGGCAAGTGTTAAAAGCACAGTTCCCAGAAATCGAAATCATTGCTGTAGAGCCAAAAGATTCACCAGTATTATCTGGCGGAAACCCTGGCCCACATAAAATCCAAGGGATCGGTGCAGGTTTCGTACCAGACGTATTAAACACAGAAATTTATTCTTCTGTATTCCCAGTAGAAAACGAAGTAGCGTTTGAAACGGCACGTAAAGTAGCTCGTGAAGAAGGGATTTTAGCGGGTATTTCTTCAGGTGCAGCGATTCATGCGGCAATCGAAACGGCGAAACGTTTAGGAAAAGGCGCCAATGTACTAGCAGTCGTACCATCAAATGGTGAGCGTTACCTATCTACACCTTTATATCAATTTGAAGACTAATTGCTACTGAAGTAAGAAATATTCACATACAATGTACTTTTACTGAAATAGGAATAGAGGATTTACTCGTTTAGAACGAGCTCTCTTATAGGGGATGTCCAGAAAGTGAAAACTTTCCGGGCGTCCCCTTCTTCTTGATTAATATCCACTAAGGAATATTGTTCCCCGTGGTGTTCGCATCAACATGCTCTCTCAAAATGTCTTTTCAGAGGGCTCTTTTTTGCATATAAGCATGGCGTTTTTAGCAGGATATCTGCATAATAAAGAACGTCGCGTATACTCGTGGCAGCTAAGGGAGATACCTTTCCAATATTTCCTGTTAGCTTTATTTTCATTTTTTCAGTTTAATAGTAATTAATTGTAGAACAATTGGAGGTTTTTTAGATGGGATTGAACGTTGAATCGTTATCATTTTCAATGACGAAGGATGCGTTTTTTTATAGCTTCAAAGAACAAACGGCAAACGAAACAGCCTATGTATTTTTAGAAAGTGGTCGTGGCGGTCACCATTCCATTGCAGCAATGCGTCCGTTCGCAACGACAAAATCTGTAGAAGACGGCTTACATATACAGTGGCGTAATGGAAATGTAGAGGTACGTGAAGGGGAAGCGTTAGCACAGTTAGAACTACTCATTAATGAATTTGGCTTACAGCGCGATATGCATTTACCTTTCTTTCAAGGCGGTGCGATCGGGTTTATTTCATATGATTATGTACGTACGATCGAAGTATTACCTACAGTAGCAGAAGATGATTTACAAGTGCCGGATCTGTTCTTTTATTTATTTGATAGTTGGGCCGTCCATGATGTAAAAGAAAATACCGTTACATTGATGAAATTATCGACAAGCGATGTGGATTTGCAACAGTGGGCGAGTGACTGGCAATCTCAAGCGGAAACAGGGCTAGGCAAGCGCCTGTTTGACCAAGAAAAGGCTGTTGAAATAAAGCCGGATGAAAGCGAATTAACCGTATCATTTTCAGGAGAAGCGTTTGAAGGCGCAGTCCAAAAAATTCAACATTATATTGGGCAAGGTGATGTGTTCCAAGTGAATTTGTCGGTTCGTCAAGCAAAGCAGTTACAAACGACACCTATGACGATGTATGAAGCAGTACGTTCATTTAACCCATCACCATATATGGCGTTTATCGCGAATGAGAATTTTGCGGTTGTGAGTGGTTCACCCGAATTACTCATTAAGCGTGACGGGAAAGAGCTTTCTACTCGCCCGATTGCGGGAACACGTCCGCGTGGTCAATCGGATGAGGAGGATATCGCATTAGCAAATGAACTCATTCAACATGAAAAAGAACGTGCGGAACACGTCATGCTCGTAGATTTAGAACGCAATGACCTTGGGAAAGTATCTGCATATGGGACAGTAGAAGTGAATGAATTTATGGTCATTGAGCGCTACTCGCATGTTATGCATATTGTGTCCAATGTGCGCGGGGAGTTAGCGGATAACAAGTCTAATACAGACGTAATTCGCGCCATGTTCCCAGGCGGTACGATTACAGGTGCGCCTAAAATTCGGACGATGGAAATTATTGAAGAGTTAGAGCCAGTAAGACGTGGTTTATATACGGGATCGATTGGATGGATTGGCTATACAGGCGATATGGAATTAAATATTGTCATTCGTACAGCGTTCATTCAAGACGACATCGCATATATTCAGGCTGGCGCTGGTATTGTGATTGATTCGATTCCTGCGAATGAATTTATCGAGTCATTAAATAAAGCGAAAGCCATGTGGCAAGCAAAAGCGATGGCGGAAGGAGTATCATCATGATTTTAATGATTGATAATTATGATTCATTTACGTATAACCTGGTGCAATATTTAGGTGAGCTAGGGGAAGAATTGTTGGTGAAGCGTAATGACGAGGTAACGCTAGATGAAATTGAAGCGCTTGCGCCCAAAATGATTGTCATCTCGCCAGGTCCATGTACGCCAAATGAAGCAGGTGAAAGTTTACGCATTATTGACTATTTTGCAGGGAAGCTTCCTATTTTAGGGGTTTGTTTAGGACACCAGGCGATTGCGCAAGTGTTTGGTGGTAACGTCATAAGAGCGGAAAGATTAATGCACGGGAAAACATCGCCTGTACATCATACGGGTATCGGTTTGCATAGGAAGAATGCGAATCCATTTACGGCAACACGTTATCATTCATTAATCGTAGAGCGTGAATCCATCCCAGACTGTCTAGAAATTACGGCTTGGACGGAAGAAGGCGAAATTATGGGTATTCGTCATAAAGAGTATCCAATTGAAGGCGTACAATATCATCCTGAATCGATTATGACAGAAGACGGGAAACAATTATTGCGCGAATTTATCACGCTATATTGCAAGTAAGGAGTTGTAAAGTATGCTTTGCTGGATGAATGGGCACTATATCGATTCTAACGAACTACGTATTTCTCCGTTTGACCATGGTTTTTTGTATGGGCTCGGATTTTTTGAAACATTTCGGACATACGACGGGAAAGCACCGTTTTTGGAAGAACATATGGCGCGTTTAAATGAAGCACTTCACCATTTTCATATTAAGTTGCCGTATACAATGGCCAATTTTCAACAAGTAATTCAACAATTAAATGAAGCGGAACAAGGGGATGGCTATTTCCGACTCAATGTCTCAGCCGGTGTGCATGATATTGGGTTACAACCAACGACCTACAGTGATCCAACGGTCATCGTGTTTCGTAAGCCATTGATGGAACGTCCGCGGGGCAAGGAAAAAGAAGCGGTTTGGCTAAAAACACCTCGTAATACAGCGGAAAGTGAACTCCGCTTTAAAAG
Organism: Lysinibacillus sp. LZ02; assembly: GCF_050613145.1. Lineage (GTDB taxonomy): Bacteria > Bacillota > Bacilli > Bacillales_A > Planococcaceae > Lysinibacillus_B. Next base: position 125,503 of record NZ_CP192507.1, read on the forward strand.
TCATCACTACGGAAATAATGTGTTAGCTCGGTTTGAAGTGCCTAACTTAGCGGATTATGAAGGAATTTTTCAAACAGCAGATGGTTTTGTAGCAGAAGGCATTACATCAAATATATTTTGGGTGAAAGATGATATACTTTATACGCCATCGCTTGAAACAGGGATTTTAGGTGGCATTACAAGAAAACAAGTGCTACATGTTGCTTGTAAGCTTGGCTTGATTGTAAAAGAAGGTAAGTATCTGGCATTGGACCTGGAGCAAGCTGATGAATGTTTTGTAACGAATGCTGTGCAAGAACTTGTGCCCATTCATAAAATAGGTGAAAGCTATTTTACAGGTGCGAAGGGACAAGTGTATCAACAACTACATGAAGCGTATATAGATGAAATTTTACAACGGATAAAGGGAGATTAGCGATGTTACAACACTATCCGAAGCCATTAGTCATAAACGGTATTACGTTAGACTACACAAAAGAGACTTTTATTATGGGCATTTTAAATGTAACGCCGGATTCATTTTCAGATGGTGGTCAATATAATTCCGTTGAAGCAGCCGTTGCACAGGCGAAGAAAATGGTAGCAGAAGGCGCTAAAATTATCGATGTGGGCGGTGAGTCAACACGTCCTGGTTACGAACGTATTTCGGATGAGGAAGAAATCGCACGGGTTGTGCCCGTGATTCAGGCGCTTGTACGTGAAGTACCTGCGATCATTTCGATTGATACGTATAAATCGGCAGTAGCACGTGCAGCGATTGAAGCGGGTGCTCACATCATTAATGACATTTGGGGGGCAAAAGCTGATCCCGAAATGGCTTATGTGGCAGCACACTATCATGTGCCGATCATTTTAATGCACAACCGGAACAATAAAATCTACAAAAATTACTGGGCAGACTTTAAATCAGATATTGCAGAAAGCATTGCGATTGTGAAGCAGGCAGGTGTACCCGATACACATATTATTGTAGACCCAGGTATTGGCTTTGTTAAAAATTTAGAGCAAAGTATGGAAACGATGCAACGTTTAGATGAGCTATCAGCAATGGGCTACCCTGTATTACTGGCGACTTCTCGCAAGCGGCTCATTGGCTCTATTTTAGATTTGCCAGTGGACGAACGTGTGGAAGGGACAGCCGCAACGTGTGCATACGGAGTGATGAAGGGCTGCCACATCATGCGCGTGCATGATGTGAAGGAAGTAGCGCGTACGGTGAAAGTGATGGATGCCCTTATAGGGAAATTTATAGTAGAGGGCGAGCTTGCCCTAAGACATTAGGAGCGTAACATATGGATTATATTCATTTAAGAGATATGCAATTTTTTGGTTATCACGGTGTATTGCCAGAAGAAACGGTTTTAGGGCAACGTTTTCGTGCATCTGTATCGTTAGCTGTACATATCCAAAAAGCTGGGCAAACAGATAGTTTAGAAGATACAGTGAGCTATGTAGGGGTTTACGATATTTGCAAAGAGGTTATTGAAGGTAAGCCGTTTAAATTAATCGAAGCAGTAGCTGAAACGGTCGCAAGCCAGATCCTATCCCGCTATGAAGGACAAGTAATGGGCTGCCGTGTGGAAGTCATTAAACCAGATCCGCCAATTCCAGGACACTATAAGGAAGTAGCGGTTGAGATTGTGAGAGGGCAGTTTCAATGAGTGTCGTGTATTTATCAATCGGCACTAATATGGGTGACCGCGAAGACAATTTAAAGTTCGCTGTAAAATGTTTAACGGAAACAGCAGGTGTAATGGTGGAAATGGTTTCCTCTATCTATGAAACGGCACCAGTGGGCTTTGTCAATCAAGCATCATTTTTAAATATCGCGGTACGTCTGACAACGCGTTTATCGTCATTTGACATGCTTACCGTATGCCAACAAATAGAGCAAGAGCTAGGTCGCGTACGTGAGTTTCGCTGGGGTCCTCGCATCATTGACCTTGACATTTTGCTGTATAATCACGAAAATATTGAAACAGAGAGCTTAATTGTGCCGCATGAACGCATGTTTGAGCGTGCATTTGTTCTTGTGCCGTTAGCAGAGATTAGCGACCGTAGTACAGAACAGTTACGTTTAGCACATGAAGCACTTGAATCAATGGATATACAGAAAGAAGGCGTCGTGCAATGGAAGAAGAGCGTTTCGGTAGAAGAATTCGTGGGTTCCGAAAATTAAAGCGTGTACAGCAAGTAGAATTTGCGAAGCGTATAGGTGTTTCCACAACCGTTTTAGGGCGGATTGAACGGGGAGAGAAAATCCCTTCTACTGAACAACTTCAACAAATTGCGGATGAACTTAATATAGATGTACAGGAGTTAATGGTTAAATAACTTCAAGGGAGGACAAAATGATGATAAACGATCAACAAAAGCCGTTTCAAATTGCAGATGTTGTGATGGACAACCGCGTTGTATTAGCCCCAATGGCTGGTATCTGTAACTCGGCTTTTCGTTTGACGGTAAAAGAATTCGGCGCAGGTTTAGTCTATGCTGAAATGATTAGTGATAAAGGGCTAGTATATCGTAACCAAAAAACGTTAGATATGCTTTATATAGATGAACGTGAAAATCCGCTTTCGCTACAAATTTTTGGTGGCAATAAGGAAACGCTTGTAGAGGCTGCGAAATATGTAGATCAAAATACAACAGCGGATATTATCGATATTAATATGGGTTGCCCCGTAAATAAGATTATTAAATGTGAAGCGGGTGCCCGTTTATTATTAGATCCAAATAAAGTATATGAAATGGTTGCAGCAGTAGTAGATGCTGTGAAGAAGCCTGTTTCCGTCAAAATGCGTATTGGTTGGGATGATGAGCATATTTTTGCAATCGAAAATGCGCAAGCCGTTGAACGTGCGGGTGGTGCAGCAGTCGCTGTTCATGGCCGTACACGTGTGCAAATGTATGAAGGTAAGGCAGATTGGAACATTATTAAGCAAGTAAAAGAAAGTGTGAACATTCCTGTCCTTGGTAATGGGGATGTAGAAACACCGCAAGATGCAAAGCGCATGCTAGAGACAACGGGTGTCGATGCTGTGATGATTGGACGTGCGGCATTAGGGGACCCGTGGATGATTTATCGTACGGTACAGTATTTAGAAACGGGTGAATTAAAGGAAGAACCACCCGTGGCAGAGAAAATTGATGTATGTCTACTTCATTTTGAACGTTTACGTCAATTAAAAGGTGAAGTTGTGGCTGTACGTGAAATGCGCAAACATGCTTCGTGGTACTTAAAAGGCATTCGTGGCAATGGGAAAGTCCGAAATGCCATTAACCAGGCAGAAACAGAAGCAGAACTGCGCATGTTATTAACGGGTGTTGTAGCGGAGTATGAAGCAGAGTGTGCACAAATGGAAGTAATCTAACTAAGGGTGTCACGTCGGTGGCGCTCTTTTTAGCAAATAATGACGATGTTAGCTCGCTCTATTGTGGAGCGGGCTATATTTTCCAATGTATTTTTCTTGAATTCACTCGAAAGAGATGAATCGCATACTAAATTTGTGTACAATAAGGAATTATGGACAAAAAACGCATATATTGCGGATGATTTAATAAGGAGTGACAAACGTGTCAAATATAGAAGAGTTAAACGACCAACTTTTGGTTCGTCGCCAAAAGATGACGGATATTCGCGAAGGCGGGCTGGACCCATTCGGTAGCCGTTTTGAGCGTACGCATTTATCAAATGAAGTAAAACAAGAGAACGAAGCATTTACAAAAGAGCAATTAGAAGAGGACCTACGTGAAGTTGTGATTGCAGGTCGTATTATGACAAAGCGCGGTAAAGGGAAAGCGGGATTTGCTCATATTCAAGATTTAGGCGGTCAAATTCAAATTTATGTGCGTAAAGATGCAATTGGTGAGGAAGCGTACGAGCTATTCAACAAAGCGGATCTTGGTGATATCGTCGGTGTAAAAGGGAACGTATTCCGTACACAAGTAGGGGAATTATCAGTAAAAGCAACTGAATTTACATTCCTGACAAAATCACTACGCCCAATGCCAGAGAAATTCCATGGCTTAACAGATGTAGAGCAACGCTACCGTCAACGTTACCTAGACTTAATGACAAATGAAGAAAGCAAAGAAACATTCATCGTCCGTTCGAAAATTATTCGTGCTATTCGTAACTATTTAGATAACCATGGTTACTTAGAAGTAGAAACACCAATGCTACACACAATTGCAGGTGGTGCAGCAGCCCGTCCGTTCATTACACATCATAATGCACTTGATATGGAACTTTATATGCGTATTGCGATTGAGCTTCACTTAAAACGTTTAATCGTTGGTGGCTTAGAGAAAGTATACGAAATTGGCCGTGTATTCCGTAATGAGGGCATTTCAACTCGTCACAACCCAGAGTTCACAATGATTGAGTTATACGAAGCGTATGCAGATTATAAAGACATCATGGATTTAACAGAAAATCTAATTGCACATGTAGCACAAGAAGTATTGGGTACAACAACAGTTCAATATGGTGAAGATGCAATTGAGCTAGGTGTTGGTTGGAAACGTGTACACATGGTAGATGCAGTTAAAGAAGCGACAGGTGTCGACTTCTGGAATCCGATGTCTGTAGAAGAAGCACGCACGCTAGCAGCTGAACACGGTGTAGAAATCAAACCTGCACATGAAGTGGGTCACATTATTAATGAATTCTTCGAGCAAAAAGTAGAAGAAACATTAGTACAACCAACATTCGTAACAGGTCACCCAGTGGAAATTTCACCGCTTGCGAAAAAAAATCCAGAAGACCCACGTTTCACAGATCGTTTTGAGCTATTTATCGTTCGTCGTGAGCATGCAAATGCCTTCACAGAGTTAAATGACCCAATCGATCAACGCGAACGTTTTGAAGCGCAATTAGCGGAGAAAGAAGCTGGTAATGATGAAGCGCACGAAATGGATAATGATTTCATTGAGGCTTTAGAATACGGTATGCCGCCAACAGGTGGTTTAGGGATCGGTATTGATCGTTTAATCATGTTATTGACAAATTCTCCGTCGATTCGTGACGTACTATTATTCCCAACAATGCGCCATACATCTAAATAGGTAATGGGAAAGTGTTGTTGTCCGAGCAGAACAAAGAGTTGCCTGTGACAACAAAGTCGAATCAAAACTAGAACAAAGAACTGCTCCGATGCTGGAGCAATGAATGAAGAACAGGAGAATCTGTGCCGGAGACGCACGGATTCTCCTGTTTTTGCGTGTATAGGGCTTGGAAAAGTGAAATCGACTCTTAATAAGGAAAGAACTCGAAAAGCGCGTGAGAAGGGCGATAAAGAGTTCTGGGAGAGTGTCTGGATAGGCACCTCTGGTGCTCGCTTGGTGAGGGCGGGGGAAATGCTTGTTCAATGCCGGATTAAGCAGGACTTTATTCTAACTAGAATTAAGTTCTGCTTCATGTATGGAAAATAATTGGTAAAAATAAGCCGTTTTGTGCGCAACTTAATTCTAACTACCAACGGTGGAATGCGGGTTCAAGGCGGGGAAAAAAGCAGGACTTTATTATTGCTGAACATAGTTAGAAATTTATTTTTTTGTGAGTGCAGGAAAATTAGATTAATGTAGTTGTAGAAATAAAATAAAGTATTGCTTTAGTTAATATCTGTTTATCATAACAAGAATTTTGATAGCGATTTTCATTAAAACGCTAAAAATCCAACGTAATTTACAATTGAATAGAAACACTTGAATGATTCTGCGGAAACGTCTATAACGGGAAAAAACTATCGGAATAGCATTAGAAAGAGGTTATCCTTAGTTAGATAACCTCTTTAAAGCTTCTCCATTCTTCTTAATAGCTTTATCAAAACTTGCTTTAATTTTCTTTGATTTATCAGTGTTTGATTTAGAATGAAGGTCTTGATTTACTTTTTTATCCTTTGTCATAATCGTATCACCTCATTTTTAATGTTGTAATTAATGTAATAAAATAACAGAAAAAACACAAGTGGTATGGGATAATGCTTTATTCATAGGCGTCAGAAGTATGTACATATGTATTTGCGTGATGTGATGAATAGAGACGATGGAGGGGAATATTTACAAAAAAAAGAGTGAGTATGTTTAAATAGATACTCGTTCAAAATGTTAGAAAGAAAAATTTTCATATAACCCTTATGTAAACATAAGAAATAGAATAAAGTGCTGCTAGGATTCATAAATGAAATAAAAAGGGAGCAAATTCTATTATAAAATTGCTCACCTTTCAAAAATGTGACTAGCTGTTTATTAAATCTAAAACATCATAATTGAAATATTCGATATTCCTTTTTTGGGACCTATCTTTAAACACAAGTCCTTTTTCATCTAGAGTATTTAATACTCTTCTTGCTGTAGTGGGGGCAATTTTAAATTGTTCAGCCACTTGAACAGCAGTTGTGTTTGGATATCTAAATGTCAGTAAGTAAACTTGTCTTTGGATATGTGTCTCACATTTTTTCATACCTTCTATAGCCATTGTTTCAGCTTTGTCTAACAACAGGTTTAATTTATTTGCCATTCGTTGTGAGGCATCTAAGAAGAACGATAACCAATTGAACCAGTTTGGTTTTTCTCCTCTAGTTTCATTCAAAAGATGATAGTATCTGGCACGCTGTTTTTCTAGTTCTTCACTGACGAAGAAAATTGGGCTAGAAATTTGTTTTGATTGCATCATATATAAAGCGATAATAATTCTACCTAGACGTCCATTTCCGTCTAAGAATGGGTGTATTGATTCAAATTGTGCATGAAGAACTGCTACTTTTAGTAAAGGATGAGAATCTTCATCAAGTATGAAACTTCCTTGAGGTAAGTGTGAGATACTCATTTTCCCGCCATATTGGTGTTTGTTAGCGTATGTTTCCCAGTTATCTAAGTAATCTTCAATATCACTCGCTGGAATAGGGATATAAACAGCATCTTCAAACTTTTTTGTAGGACCAATCCAGTTAGGAACTTTCCTAAACTCCCCTTTAGCTACATTAGTTCCTCTCGCTGCTCCATCCATTAAAATAGAGTGTAGCTCAAGTATAAGCCTTGTTGAAAGTGGATAGCCGTTATTAATTCGCTCTTGACCAATTGTTAAAGCCTTTTGGTAATTTAAAACCTCTATATGCTCCCATTTTTGTTCAGATTTATGACTGTGTTCAACCATATCGGTAAAAGTTACTTGTGTTCCTTCAATTCTTGTTGATTGAACAGATTCTTTAAGTGCAAGTGTATTAATTAAATCACTTTTTAAAATAGAACGCTTAAATTTTTCGTCTAATCGACCAATTTCAGAGGAGATATTTGCTAACTTCATAAACAAATTTGCAGCTTGATGAGATTCGATACTCACTGGTAACTTTTTAACCCCTTGTATAGCCACTAAAATCCCTCCTTAAGATTAAAATTTCTAATTTTGAACTTAATATTAAGATTATACAGCTTTTAGAGATAAAATATACAAGAAAATGACCTAATTTTTCTGTTTATAAATAAAAGTATAATTATCAATTGCATATGATTAAAATGTTCTGAAGTGAACATTGAAATCGCCTATAATAAAATTAGAAGTGTACAGTTACTATTTTAATGTCGTATCACTCGGCAATAATTTTATGGTACTGTTTATTTATATAAATGGAATAATATTTCCAATGGAGGAAGTTTAAATGGCTCAACTAACACTACAAGAATTAGAATCGCATCTTTGGAAGTCTGCGGATATTTTACGTGGCTCGGTCGATTCTGCTGATTATAAAAATTACATTTTCGGCTTACTGTTTTTAAAGCGTTTAAGCGATGTATTTGAGGAGCAACGAGAAGAAATTATCGCAGAGCATGGTGATGAAATTGGTGCGCTATTGGTAGACGACCAAGACCAGTATCAATTCTTTGTGCCAGAAACTGCACGTTGGTCTGTTATTCGCACAAAGGCAGAAAACATCGGTTCAGCAATCAACGTGGCATTTGAAGCACTTGAAAATGAAAATGCGACGCTTGAAGGTGTACTTACGCCAATTGATTTTAATCGCAAAGAAGTACTAACAGATGGTGTGCTACAACGATTATTACAGCACTTTGAGCTGCTTGATTTGCGCAATGCAAACCTTTCAGAACCAGATATGCTCGGTCGCGCTTATGAATATTTAATTAAAATGTTTGCAGACGATGCTGGGAAAAAAGGTGGCGAGTTCTACACGCCTTCCAAAGTAGTAGAGCTTATCGTCAAGCTAATTAAGCCAGAGGAAGGGATGCGCGTTTATGACCCAACATGTGGTTCAGGCGGGATGCTTATTCAATCTGTTGACTATGTAAAATCAACAGGGGGTAATCCGCAGTCTTTAACGTTATACGGACAAGAAAAGAACTTAGGCACTTGGTCAATTGCCAAAATGAATTTACTGCTCCACAACCTACCTGACCACCGCATTGAAAAGGGTGATACGATTCGTACACCGAAACTTGTAGAAGACGGTGAAATTATGCTGTTTGACCGTGTAATCGCCAACCCACCGTTCTCGCTGAAGGAATGGGGACGTGAAGAGGCAGAGCATGACGTCTATGGGCGTTTCCAGTACGGCTTACCACCGAAAAATGCAGGAGACTATGCATTTATTCAGCATATGATTGCATCATTAAAAGCAAATGGTATGGCTGGTGTTGTTATGCCTCATGGTGTGCTGTTCCGTGGCGGTGCAGAAGGAAAGATTCGTGAAGCTCTATTACAGCCAGATACGGATTTATTAGAAGCAGTAATTGGCTTACCATCGAATTTATTCTATGGAACAGGTATCCCGGCATGTGTACTTATTTTTAATCGTGAAAAAGATGAAAAACGTAAAGGTAACGTCCTATTTATCGCAGCAGAGGACGAGTGCCAAGATGGTAAAAATCAAAACACATTACGTGATGAAGATATTTTAAAAATCGTAGAGACCTTTAATGCATATAAAGACGTTGAAAAATACGCTCGCGTTGTGTCATTAGAAGAAATTGAAAATAATGACTATAATTTAAATATTACACGCTACATCGATAAATCGGAGGCCGAAGAGCAGATTGATATTGCAGCTGTGCTACAAGACATACAAACAATCGAAGCCAAATGTAACGAGACAAAAGCGAAGTTAAATGTATTCTTACGTGAGCTTGGGGTAGGTGAGATTTAATGAGTGAAGTACGTGAGGGGTATAAGATGACGGAACTAGGGGAGATACCGAGTGAATGGGAAGTAGTATCATTTAAAAATTGTTGCTCAATTGTCTCTGGTTTAGTAGACCCAAATGAAGAAAAATATAAAGAATATCCTCATATAGGGAATGCTAATATCGAAAAAGAGAGCGGGAAGCTTTTAAAATATAATTTGGTTAAAGATGAAAATTTGATTAGTGGCAAATTTTTATTTAATGAAAAACATGTACTTTATGGAAAAATAAATCCTCATTTTGCTAAAGCGGCTTATCCTATGTTCGGTGGATTATGTAGTGCAGATATGTATCCGATAGAAACTAATCTAGAAATATTAATACCGGAATATTTATTATATTTAATTTTGGATAATAGATTTACGAAAGCTATGACTGCAAACTCTGCAAGAACAGGTATTCCAAAAGTAAATAAGCAGGAAATGGATTCATATAAATTTATTTTACCAACTATAGAAGAACAACAAAAAATCTCATCAATCCTTTCAACAGTAGACGAGCAAATTGATGAAACTCAACAATTGATTGTGAAAACAAAGGAATTGAAAAAAGGTTTAATGCAGCAATTGCTAACAAAAGGGATTGGGCATACAGAGTTTAAGCAGACCGAGCTTGGGGAGATACCTTTAGAATGGAATATTTATGTTTTGGAAGAAATAGTTACTATTTTGGATGGGATGAGAAAACCTATTAAAAAAAATGACAGGAAACCGGGAAAAATTCCTTATTATGGTGCAACGGGAGTTATTGATTGGGTTGATAATTATATTTTTGAAGAACAGTTAATTTTAGTTGGAGAAGATGGAGAAAATTTAAGGTCTAGAGTATTACCAATGGCTTTCAAGATTCACGGAAAGACATGGGTGAATAATCATGCACATGTATTGAAGCCTAATCAAAATATTAATATTGATTATTTAACATATTATTTAGAGTCGATTGATTACGATGATTATATAACAGGAAGTGCACAACCAAAGTTAAATCAAGCACAGTTAAAAAAGATTAAAACTCTTATACCCACTTTACAAGAACAGCAAAAAATCGCTTCAATTCTTTCAACAGTAGACGCTCAAATCGAAGTCTACGAACAGGAAAAAGTAAAATATGAGGAATTGAAAAAAGGTTTAATGCAACAGCTTCTAACAGGTCAAGTTCGCGTGAAAATATAAGTTCAAACATAAAGGGGATTTGTATGAGTAATTTTCAAAGAGTGGGGTCAATTAGTAATGCGCATATCGGGCGTGATTTTGAAGAGGCTGCGTATGTGTATTTTACAGGGCAGGGCTACAAAATTATAAAGGATGTCGCATTACCGATAGGACTTGAGCAAAAGAAAAATCATCGTTTTGATTTAGGCTCGCCTAGTAGTGCAGAAGACAAAATTATTATTGAATGTAAATCACATCGCTGGACTTCGGGAAATAATGTGCCAAGTGCTAAGTTGACCGTTTGGAACGAGGCGATGTATTACTTTCATTTAGCACCACCCGAATATCGTAAAATCTTTTTCATTTTGAGACATTTTAGCAACAAACGTAATGAAACATTAGGTGAATATTATATCCGTATATACGGGCATCTCATTCCAAACGATGTAGAAATAATGGAATATGATGAGGTAAACAGTTCTGTTCGTGTGCTGTAACGGATAATTGGCAGGTGAATGTGGATGAATAAATTAGAATATACCGAAGTAGAGTTGCCGTTTATCGAACAATTGAAGGGCTACGGCTACATCCATATGCAAGGTCCAGAACTGGATGCAGAGCGTTCTTCTAAAGCGGCGATTGTACTTGAACAGCGCTTTGCAAAGGCCATTCGTGCTTTAAATCCTTGGTTAAATGATACTAATGTTGAAAAAGTAGTGAAGCAGTTTGTTTCGCATCAAGCGGAAGATACTTGGCATGCGAATAAAACTATTTTTGAATGGCTATTTGGACAAGGTATTTCAGTGATGCAAGATTTGGGTAGCGGTAAGAAAAATCAAACTGTTACATTGTTCGATTTTGAACAACCTGAAAACAATGAGTTCCTTGTCGTGAATCAGTTAAGTATTGAAAATGCAAACGGCACAATTCGTCCCGATATTGTGCTGTACATAAATGGTTTACCGCTTGTATTAGTGGAATGTAAAAGCCCGAAATTACAGGTGGATAAACAGTTGCCAGAAGGTGTTCGTCAGTTTGAACGTTATATGCAAACAAATGACAAGCTGTTTTGGTACAACCAAATTTTAATTGTTACAAGTCGCGACCGAGCAAGAGCAGGAACGGTATTTGCCAAGGCGCAGCATTATGGCTTATGGAAGGACCCATATCCTTTAACATTAGAGAAAGTAGGCACTACGCGAGCTCAAGAAGTGTTAGTGGCGGGGATGCTTCGTAAAGAGGCAGTGCTTGATTTAATGCGTAATTTTATTGTCTTTGATGGCAAAGTGAAAAAGCTAGCACGTTATCAGCAATATCGTGCTGTAAATAAGGCGATTGACCGCATTTTAACGGAAGAGAAACCGACACATCGAGGCGGTGTTGTTTGGCATACACAAGGCTCAGGAAAGTCGCTGACGATGGTATATTTAGCAATGAAGCTCCGTCGTCAAACGAAGCTACAAAACCCGATGTTAGTTATTGTCACTGACCGTCAAGATTTAGATGAGCAGATTACAGCGACCTTTACACAATCGGGTTTTCCGAACCCAACACAAGCTACTTCTGTTGCAGATTTAAAGCAGCAGCTAGCTAAAGGTGCAGGCAGTACGGTGATGACACTTATTCAGAAATTCCAAGGGGACGATGATAAGCAGTTCCCGGTTATCTCGGAATCACCAAATATTATTGTTATGACAGATGAATCGCACCGTTCACAATATAAAGGTTTAGCTATGAACATGCGTAAAGCGTTACCGAATGCTACATTTATTGGTTTTACTGGTACGCCAATTGAAAAGGAAAAACGTTCAACAACAGGTAAATTCGGCGCTTACATTGATAAATATACGATTGAACAAGCGGTTGAGGATGGTGCAACAGTAGCTATTTTTTATGAATCACGTTTACCGAACTTGCATGTAAAAGGTGATTCACTAGATGAGCTGTTCTCCCGTTCGTTCCACGAGTACGATGAAGACACACGCGAGAAAATTAAACAAAAATACGTAAACGATGAATTATTGCTCACTTCGCCAGACCGTATGCGTGAAATCGCACTGGATATTGTACGTCATTACGAAAGTAAAATCTTAATGAATGGCTATAAGGCACAGGTTGTAGCCATTTCTCGACATGCAGCAGTGGAATATAAAAAGCTTATTGATGAGTTTGCGGCGGGTCAATTTGAAACAGCAGTTATTTTTTCTGCTGGTCAAAATGATTCGGAGGAAATGCGACAATATCACATTTCTAAAGAGGAAGAGAAGAACTTAATTGCCCGTTTCAAAAAGCCAATGGACGAAGATAAGTTAGCGATGCTGATTGTGTGTGACAAGTTATTAACAGGCTTTGACGCACCTATTGAACAGGTTATGTATCTAGATAAGCCATTAAAAGAGCACAATCTCCTACAAGCCATTGCTCGAACAAATCGTAGATACGATGACAATAAATCATATGGGTTAATTGTCGATTATTTTGGTGTTTCTCGTTTCTTAGACCAAGCGCTAGAGATTTTTAGCGCCAATGATGTTAAAGGTGCATTGCAATCCATTGATGATGAACTACCCCGTTTAGAGCAACGTCATCGTGCAGCACTACGTTATTTTGACGGTGTAAAGCCAGCTGATTTAGAAGAAGCGATTCTGCGTTTAACAGATGAAGACGTTCGTGCAGACTTTGACAGTGCGTATAAGCGTTTTGCGCAAAGTATGGATAAAGTATTGCCAAGTCCAAAAGCGGAGCGTTTTACGGGAGACTTAAAGCGTCTAGGAGCTATTCGCCAGCTCGCGAAATCTCGTTTTGCGATTGATGATGGGATGGATATTTCAGAGTGCGGCGAAAAGGTACGTCGTCTTGTGCAGAATTACTTGTTTACAGAGGGTATTGATGCACGTGACCCAGTTTCGATTTTAGATGTGTCTTTTAAAGAGGAAATCGAAAAGAGTACGAAGCCTGAAACAAAGGCTGCTCAAATGGAACATGCGATTAAGAAAGAAATCTCCATTCGCCTTGATGAAGATAAAGTGTTCTATACATCGCTAAAAGAAAAGGTCGAGCAGCTTATTGAAAAGTATAAGGAGCGTCAACTGACCATTTTTGAGCTATTAGAGAAGCTAGAAGAGGCGCGAGAAGCTATCGTGACCAAAGTTAGCGGGAAGACAGAAAGTGGCTTAACGAGCCTGCAAGAGCCATATTACAACAAGCTCCTTGAGGTACATGAAGAAAGTGAATCATACAATTTAAAAGAAATTGCTGTTAACGTGCATCATTTTATAGAGGAGACTGTTTCACCGATTAGTGATTGGTCCTCCAAAACTGATTTTAAGCGTAAGCTGACGGCTGATTTAAAGGTTAAGCTGCTCAAAGAAAAAATGTCGATGAGCGATGCGTCGATGCTAACAGGATATTTTGTAGCATTGGCGGAGAATCAGTATGGGAAGAAATGATAAATTATTTTTAGTAAATAACACAGTGAGGAAATTCGAATGGCTAATAATGAATTAAAGACTTTAAATGAAATTTTTAATAATAGCTTTTATAGAATTCCAGATTATCAACGTGGATATGCATGGCAATTAGAACAACTTGAGGATTTTTGGGAGGATATTGAAAATCTCAAAGAAGATAAAAAGCACTACACTGGCTTAATTACTGTCGAAAGTATTAAAAGGGAGTCGGTCGAGCACTTAGAAAAGTGGCAAGATGATTTATGGATGCTGAATAAAGGTATGAAGGCCTATTATGTAATCGACGGACAGCAAAGATTAACGACAGTTATTATGTTAATTAATGCAATTTTAAGTCGCTTTAATGATGATGAAGAGATTAATTTTGAGGAAAAAAGAGATTTACTAAAGCGTTTCTTATTTCAAAAATCAGGGCAATATCAGTCTTTTGTATTTGGTTATGAAAAAGATAACCCAAGCGATGAATTTTTTAAAACTAAAATCTTAAATCAAGCTTCTATTACAGCCTCAAGTGTTCCAGAAGAAACGTTATATACAGCAAATTTAAATCGTGCAAAAGACTTTTTCGAAAAGAAGCTAAAAAATTTTTCGAAGCAAGACTTGGCTTTAATTTATAGAAAAGTAGTAAATAACCTTAAATTCAACTTATATGAAATTGATGATGATTTAGATGTCTTTATTACTTTTGAGACGATGAATAATCGTGGTAAACCATTATCTAAATTAGAACTTCTAAAAAATAGATTAATTTATTTAACAACACTTTTACAAGAAGATGAAGATGATAAAGCGAAATTACGTAGGGAAATTAATGATGTTTGGAAAACTGTGTACGAATATTTAGGGAAAAATAAATATAATCCTTTAAGTGATGACAATTTTTTAAGAAATCATTGGATAATGTATTTTAAATATGACAGAAGTATTTCAGAAGCTTATGCAGATTTTTTATTAAATGATTATTTCACACCCAAAAACATTTTGCACCAAAATCGTGATATTACAATAGGTTTTAGTGAAATTAAAAACTATATAGACAGTATTCATAAAAGTATTCAAAAATGGTTTTATATCTTTAATCCCGGCTTATCACCATATGGAATAGAGTTGAAGGAATGGCTATTCAAATTAAATCGATTAGGCTATGGAGCATTTGGTCCATTAATTTTAGCAACCTTAAATAAGGAGTTTGAAGAAGATGAAATTGTTCAACTTTTGAAAAGTATGGAACGATTCCAGTTCCTTGTATTTAGGTTAACAAGAAGAACATCGAATACAAAAAATAATCATTTTTATCGATTAGCGAATGATTTTTACCACGATAGAAATTCATTGTCACTCCAATCCATTATTGAAGATATTGATAACTTGACGGATGGAGAAGATGATGAATATTATTATGGCTGGTTTGATATTGATAAATTTGTAGATTTTATTTCTGACCAATATAAAAAGGGTAGTGGGTTCTACAGTTGGAACGGTTTAAAATATTTTTTATATGAATATGAGTTACACTTAAAAGCTGTTGCACAAGGAGAAGCAAAGGTTAGTTGGGATAGTATTGTGAAAAAAGACAGCATTGAACATATCCTGCCTCAAGAAAGCGGAGAAAAATGTTGGGCAGATACTTTACAAGGCTATTCGGATAAGCAAAAGTTCAATATACTACATTCCCTTGGTAATTTAGTTGTTATTTCCCAATCTAAAAATTCAAGTTTGCAAAATAAATGTTTTGAAGACAAAAAGAAAAGACGAGGAACAGATGGTAGTTACTTCGGTTTTATAAATGGTTCGTACAGCGAAATTGCAGTATCACAGTATACATCATGGACACCACAGACTATTTTAGAACGTGGAATTATATTATTAGAGTTTATGGAAGAACGTTGGGATATTATTATCGAAGATAAAGAAAAACTATTACATCTAGATTTTATTGAGCAATTAGCAAAGTTATAAACCTAAAATACCGTGTCTACACAACGATATATAAGCGTAGTGTAGACACGGTATTTTTAAATATATAAAGTCTTGCCATTCACCCGCAGCCATTCTTTCCGTTCCTCGTAATCCCCAATGAGCATCCCTAATGTATCCCAAAATTCTTTGGAATGGTCCATATATTTTAAATGTGCCAGTTCATGCGCTAATACATAATCAACAATTGAAACGGGTGCAAGTAGTATGCGCCAATTGATAAGAACCTGTCCATTTGCTGTGCAACTTCCCCAGCGCTGTTGCTGGTCTTTAATCTTAATCGCACTCGGGTCCTGTTGTAGCTTTACTGTAAAGCGCGTGATGCGATTCCGTACGAATGCCTCGCCTTTCTTTCTAATCCATTGCTCATAAAGAGGTAATAATGTATTACGATGCTGTTCCTCTGTTATATGTTGTGGCAACATAGCGAAAAATGTACCTTGTTGAAATTTAAAGGAAGGGTGCGATATATTTGCACATTTCATCACTTTAAGTCGATATTGTCTGCCTAAATACGGTAGCTTTTCTCCGGATAAAAATAAGCGCTGATGACTGTCATTCTTCATTTCATTAAAATGAAAAAGTTGAGCTCGAATCCAAGTTGCCTTTTGATAAACAATATCTTTAATTTTATCTATTGAGGCATCTGCTGGTGCAGTAACAGAGACACCACCTGCATTCACACTAATCGAAACCGTTTTGCGTCGCTCGCTCCATTTGATTGTATAAGGGATGATGTCTTTACCAAATTGAATGCTGTACATAAAAATCCCTCCTACAAAATCTCAATTCCATTTTATCATGAATTTATTAATTCACTTGTTATTAAAAATTAATAAAAAATTATTTGAAACAGTTTTAATTAAATATGAAATTATCATAACCTATGACTAACCGTAAAACCTTGTTACAAAAGGGTTTTACCAAATTGGAATTTAAAAAACCATAGTAATAATAAGACAGCAAGGGGGGGAGAGAGGAAGGGGGCTTAAGGAAATATAAGTTAAGTGAATAAAAAATAAATTTAATAGAGCGTGATGAAACCAACTTCTACGTGTAATAATGTAATGCCTACATAAATTTAAAATGTTACAATTCTGTGCAACAAATACCTATATAGCGTGTGCAACGAAAAGTCAACATTTGTTGCTGTTGTTGAAATTAAAAATTAGCGAATTAATTAACTTTCAAAATCAACAGTGCAATTGAAAACAGCTAAGTTGTTGATGTATATATCATGTTTGATGAATTATTACACCGTAAAAGGAAATGTAATGCAACAACTGATATTTAGAAACTTAACGCTTTATATGTTTAAAGGTGCAGCAGTTGTTGTGTTTTATAAATTAATTTTGAGATTTATAAAAAGGGAATGCAACATAAAAGTAATTCAAAAAAATGGTAGAACAATCGTACGACCTCTTTTCGTCCGCAAAGTTTAATTTATAAGATATGATGCCTCTAACAAGTTTGAAAGAGGTATTAATATAGATGCTTAAAACAACAAAACCAATGAAATTACCAGTATTTAATGAAAAACAAATTGAAAAACAAGTTAAAAAAATTAGCAATTTCTTAAAAGTGATATATCCATTTCTAAATGAGGACGATTGGCAAGATGGTTGCATTGAATTACGTCCACTCAAAAGAGATAAAAATGCTCGTTTCATAAAAAGTTTTAATGCTTGGCGATTAATGCAAAAAGATTTAGATAGCTTAAAAGAGTTTCTTCAGTTGATAAATGGCAAAGGTTTTTGCGTATATTACAGTGTATTTGCTTTTAAATACGATTTAGAAGTTAAAAATTCTAATGGTAAAAAAAGAAGGGCGGGTATGATAAATAAAGAAAATGCTCTGTCGACTCAAGTATTAGTTATGGATTTTGATGATATTTCTAAAGCGGATTTTGAATTAGAAAAGCAAAAGTTATTAGATTTAGGGATTGAGACCATTGATATCTACTCTGGTCATGGCTACCAATCTATAATTTTGCTAAAAAAGAAGGTGTACGACAAGCAGGTTTTAAGGAAATTTACCACACTGCTTATTCAAAAAGGATTTAAGGTGGATGAAGCCATTGTAGATGCAGCAAGGGTGATGAGATTGCCGTACACTTTTAATTGTAAGTCGTTGGATAAAAACAATAAATATTACATTGAGAATGAGAACTGTGTTATTCCTGTAGGTGTGGCTTGTTTTACAGAAAAACGCTACGACGTTGTAGATGTCTTTGCAAAGATAAATACATTAACGGATGTAATCCCTAGCAATGATAATCAACAGATTATGCCGTTAATAGAGAGTGCAGTCGGAGTAGAGAGCTCACAAAAATTAGAAACAAAGGAGGAAATATTAAAGGTACAGCGTAAAGTTGAATTTGCCGATGTAGAAATCGGCAAAAAGTTATATCCAATGATACCGTTTGAAAGGCTACCCAATGCCGTCCAAAAAATGTTATTGGGTGCAATGCAAGGAATTAGGAATAACACAGCGTACTTCTTACTTAACTTTTTTGCTAAAACTTTGGGTTATACAAAGGTGCAGCTAAAAGAAATTATGATTATATGGGGTTCCCGATGTAATCCCGCATTGGGTGCGGATTTTATAAAACAAGAAGTTGAGCGCTTATATGATTATAAAAAATACCCTTATAGTAGCAAGGATATGCCCAAATTGGTGAAAGAATATGGATACATCGATATTGGTATATACAAAAAAGAATCCAATATTATTATTCCGAATTCACTTTTTGATAATTATGCCGAGCTTCCTGACTCTGCAATTAAAATATATTTTACATTGAAATTAGCACACACTTTACAAAAAGTGGAGAACTATACATTAGAGGAGATTGAACGAATTTCGGGGCTTTCAAGGTCAACGGTTATTAAAAATATTCCAGCACTAGTAAAGCATAAATTGTTATCGAAAAAAAATGGGAACAATCGATTAGGTGAAAGAGATATTTATTATCTTACTCCATTTTTTGAAAAATCAGCAGGTTTTACATTAATACCGTTAGACTTAGCCAATATACTAAAGGAGAAAGCAACTAATAGTGAACTTAAAGTATATTTGTTGATGCGAAAAATGGTTGGTCCTTTAGGTGGTACATGTATTGCAAGTCAAAAGCACTTAACTAAAGAATTGGGCAAGCGGGACCAATCAGCATTATCTAAACTAACAAGTAGAATGCATGAGAAAGGATTTATCGAAAAAGTAACGGAAAAATATCAAAATGTATTGCATACATCATATATGCTAACAAATGAAATATATTTAAATACAACAAATCATGAGATAAATGCAGAACAATCTTTAATAACTGCGAGCTAAATCGTTCGACAATCGTACGACCACTTTCGAGAATTAAATTATTATTTTCTTAATATAATTAATATATAAATATTAGAAAGGTGGTCGTGCTAATGGTGTTTAAAGGGTTAGATGAAGCAGTAAAGGATTATAATTGGGCTGAACATGCAGCTGTAATGATAGATATTGAAACAAATGAAGTATGGACAGATATCTTCTGTGGGTGTGGGGAATACAAAGTTTATCATAGTGATGATGTGAAGCATGTTTTAACAAAGCATGCCATTTATCCAAAACAGTATCAAACAGATAAAGTTACCTTAAAAGAACTGTGTCTAGAAGTTTTAATGAATGTCTCCAATAATTAATAAAAATCTCCTGTCAATTAACGACAGGAGTTGTTGTAGTTTTTCTTACGTATCTATGTCCAGTTATTTTAGTCTGTTGTGATTATTTTTGCGTACCTATCTCCGTATTTCAAATTAATTTGTGATTTTCTCTACGTACCTATATGCGTATTGTGATTTTTCTTACGTATCTATGTCCAGTTATTTTAGTCTGTTGTGATTATTTTTGCGTACCTATCTCCATATTTCAATTCAATTTGTGATTTATTCTACGTGTCTAAGTACGTATTGTGATTTTTCTAACGTATCTATAGTCTGTCACTTGTTAATATTCTTATTTAATATTAACTTTCTTAAATAGGTATTCTTGGCCACCGTTATGCCAGTCTATTATTTTCTTTGGGTGATAATGTTCTACAATTTCATCTGGAGCTATTGCACATATGGTTTTATATCCTCCAGAGCAGTTTTGACTTAGAATGTTCTCTTCTAATACTTTTAGCCAGAATGGAGTGATTTTTTTTATTGGTACATCCATTGAAAAGATAGTAGGAAGACCATGGTGTTTGAGAGAATCGTGGAGTAAAAGTTTTGCTGCTATTTCTTGAAGAGCTTCGCTGCCATAAATCATGTAATGTCCGGCGTTATTAAGTAATTCATCCTTTGAAACAGTGAACCAAATCCCCTCGCTTTCTTCGAATATTTTATCGAATACTTCAATGATTTTTTCGTTAGAAATAAGTGCACTTTTTAATCTAATAAGTGTTTCTGATAGAGCCTCTTCTTTCATTAAATTCCTTATGCCAGATTTGTAGTAAGTTTCTAAATTTAAAGGTCTACAGCCGTGGTAGCCTCTGATATGCGTATAATGGTCGGTTAATCGAAAGCTAGAACTTAATTTTTTTCTTACTAATTCATCAATATGTGCTACTTTCTTCATGTTTAATACCCTCCAAAATCAGCATAATATATTTATATACAATAATATTCTAATTAGATTTTTGATTTAAAGAAAGATTCAACCCAAGAATAGTAATGTATCCTTGGGTTGATGTACCAGTGCTTTATTAAATTAAATTAAATTTGGAATACATTCAACGATTTTTTGTTTTTGTTCGAGAGTTAATTTTCGTCCTTCGTGATAAATCTCTTGTAATAAGAAAAATCCTTGAAATCTATCGGCTGGACCAATACTTTCTGTAAATCATCATCCAAAAACAGTTTAGGGTCTGCTTTTAATGCACGACATAAAGATGATAGTACATTAATTGTAATATTAGGTTTAATATCGTTCTCAATCCTTGAAAGATATGATGCTGTAACGCCAGATAATGCTGCCAAATCTCGTAATGAAAGATTACGGTCGATTCTTAATGTTCGGACAATTGTTGCTATGCTCATAGTTGTTGTCATTTTATTTTCTCCGTTTGAATTTTGATGAAATTAATCCTATTTAAGATTATTAGCAAAATTAAATAGGGTTTAATAGAGAACTATATATAATATAAATAACCTCTACTGCTATTGGAATTGATAAGTAATGTTCAGAAAAGAACATGCTATTGTATATTCCATTAGGATTTAACTAGGTTTTATTTAGGTCTACATTATGTTTAATACAGCACTAAAAATTTGATTGCCTATTTTGAATGTCACTAAAAAGTACATGGAGAGAGATTGTACGCTCTAGTTCTTTTATAAGTGATTTGCTTGATAACCCGAGTGTGAAACATATCGTAGCTAGTGATTCTAAAGGGATTTTTTCAATATAATTATAGTTTTTTTCATCTCGTCCGTTTAGTTGAGTTAATAATTGCTCCTGAATTGTTTTTAAACGAGCTAAATGCGAAGCTCTTAGTACAATTGTAATTTCTTGTCCATTCATCATGTTGATAACAACTCCTATTTTCTAAATTTGCTTATTGTATGCAAAAGTTAGGAAGATATAACGCTATTTTAATACTGTAATAGAGAATGGGTTAATACTAAAGAAATTATAATTGTACGGGGTTTTCAATACTCGCCGGCACTTGATGAAAACTTTATAAAGCCAGACATGGAACGCTTATACGAGTATAGAACTTTACCTTTTAGCGAAAAGGTTACCTCGAATTTGACCAAAGAGTATGGCTGATTTGCGATGCTTTCTGTTAAATTAAAAATTTTTTGTGATGTGAAATGGCAAACAAAGGGGGGATTTGCAGTCTATTAAATCGCCATTTGTGATATCTTCTGCGTACCATGTGCCTGTTGTGATTTTTTTGGCGTACCTATGTCCGTTTTTTGAAAAAATTGAAATTTCTATTTTTCCCATAAATGCACATTATGTTAGCTCTCCTCAAAGAAAAAACCAAGAATAGTAATGTATCCTTGGGTTAAAATATTAGTGTGATGAATTGAATTTGTAATTCTTTGAATGATTTTTTGTATTGGCTACTTTTTTAGATTTGCTTATTGCATGCAAAAGCTGAAATTCTCATTATTTTAAAATTGTGATTCCTGCAAAAACCTCATTAACAATGTTTAAATTTAATATTTCAATTTCATCGAGATAGTGATTATCTAGCAGTACTTCGAAATGTTTTTTGTTATGATAATATGCTTCCCTATGAGCATCTTCAACTATAAGCTTGTATCGAATAATCAATCCTGGAGGAAAATCCAATATATCCTGCAAATAATTTCGAATTTCCGTTAATAGATTATCTAACTTTTTAATGTTGTTATATTTGTGGTTAATATCAAGAATGTAAATAACAGGACCGTGCAATGTTATTTTGTTACTAATCTCATTGTGGTTTTGGGAACAGTGCCAGTCACCAATGTATATATTACGTGCCTGAATTGAGTTTAAATTAAATTCAGAAACTATTTCGTGGCTTTCTGGAAGTTCAAGGCAGCGTAGATTTGCCGTTGTTTGTTTTTGTATAGTATCGAGTTTTTCATAGTGACTATTAATGCTACGCCAATTGTGCTTGTAAGGCACTTTTTGTAACAGATTCAGCAAAATATGATGTGATTGCTTTTGCTTGCTCAAAAATGTTGTGTTAGTTTTAATGGCTTTTACAAAAGTTTCTAAAGTAAGTAGTGATGGCTCCTTATCGAGTAGGTTATATAACAACACACTATTAATGTAGGCACTATTTAAAGCTTTACTCATTTTAAATGTAATGCTAGGTGTTTCTTCACGATTTAAACCAGTTAAAAAATAGATGCCATATTTTTTAATACGGATAATCCGACGATTTAGATGACGATGGATTTCGAGAATATCAGCATCCACAAGTTCTCCTAGCGCTCTAGATAGATTAGTATCGGACATTCCACAAAAATATCTCATGTATTGCGCTAACTGTGAGCGCCAAAGAATGCCTTTACCTAGATGATAAACAGCATATAGGATGGGGTAATTTTGCTTTGCTATTTGTTGTTTGTGTAATTTTGTTTTCATTATTGATTCCTCCTTGATTTTAAATTTTGATGATGTCTATAGGACAGCCAATAGCTTCGGCGAATAGACATTTTGCTAAAACATTTTCAAATGTATAGTTAGTAGTTATTATTTCCACTAACTTTAATTCTTCATCGAGTAAGTATCCTCCATCAGTAGGGCTAATTTTTTCGCTCTGAAATAGACCATGTATTTCTTCAGCTTTTTCCGATAATCCTTTTTCCTCATAAGATAGCAATGTTTGTTTAAGAACATTTAAAAGCTCTTTTTCTGTCTGCCATGTCAGACGTTGTTCAAGTGGTAACGACATGTATTGATTTGCTACTTCTAAATCATGTAGTGCTGATGAAGAACGATAAAATTCCCCTAAAACACAATATTTCGAAGCAAAACTTTTCCCTGTTTTATTTAGAAAATAGATGTATTCTGTGCAGTTCTTGACGATGGAGAAGCAAGTAGCCGATTGTATATAGCCACATTTTATAAGGTGCTTAAACCTATATTTAGAGATGTACTGGTAGATATGTTCTTGAGTTAGCACGCCACATGATTTAAAAGCATGGAACAGATGCTTATCCTGCTGGTTGATGTATTTAATATTTTTAGGCATCGAGATTGCACCTCCTTAATTAGATTGAAACTACTCATCCGTTGTCTCGCATATGCGGTCCCAGTCTAGTAATAACAAGCTATTTTATGCAAGATGGGGGTAAATATAACGATTAATACAAAGTTTTTAAATCTAACGGATTCTAATGATGTTACAAATGGGAATCTATACAAAAGCGCACTAAAGAAAGGTAAAACATATTTTTTGTTGTAAAAAGTAATATTTTGTAGCGGACTTGTATAAGATACAAAGTCAAAAATAAAGGAGGTGTGCACTTTGGTAATTGAAGAGTTTTTAAGTCTCGATATCGAGGGCCAATTAAAGTGGCTAAACAAGCAACGAGCTACAAAAAAATTGAAAGTGATAGAGGTGGAATTAGGAGCAAAAGCGTACGTAATAGAAAAACCTATCAAGTCTGCGGGCTACAAATACGACAACAATCTGAAACGATATATCTTGCACCAAGGGGATAATGGTCAAAATGAGAATGAAACATTGAGCTTTCTTGAACAACATTTGACGACAATAAAAAGCTTGGTGCATAAAGAGGAAAGCATGGATATGTCAAATGAACTGACTATAGACAAGTTGATTTTAAGTAATAGGGTTTACAAGTCAAAGGGTTTAAAAGTCCAAGAGGATGTTTATGCGCGATTTGTTGAGTTGTACAAGCAACAATACCAACAATATAAATTGCAGGACATTATCTCACAAGCATTATTGGAATTTTGCCAACGATATGAGGGGAAATCAGGATAGTTAATAGAAGAAAAAGGAATGTTCTGTTCTGAACATAATTTTGAATAATTATTCTATAATTCGAATGCACTTTTATTTTTCAAAGTTTACATAAGAACATTGAAATTCCTATTTTAATTGGTTTTATTGTGCTGTCAGTTATATTTGACATTATTTTGTTCGACATTAATAATGAATAAAAAATTGCTGCAAATACGAACGAATGTTTTAATTAAATTAACAAAAGAAAGGATGATAGTATGTTAAAGCTTACAAAAGAAGAAGCTATAGAAATGTTAGAAAAAAGTTATTATTTTCCATAAGTGATGGATTTTGAATATGATGGAGGAATGGTTGATTTTGTAATATATACTCCTGTTTTGTATCCAACTAATACTCCAGATATTTACTACTGCTATGCAATGGCTGTAAAATTAGTAGAATTACAAAATATAGTTAATTCTGATTTAGAAGATGATGAATGGACTAGCATAGAGAATTATGAAATGTTGAGAAGGTGTGGATTAGAGGTTGTTAAATGGAAAGTGAAAGTTCAAGAGATAATATAATTCGAAACACGTTAAACTTTAAAGTGCAAGCAGGTGCATATTACGATTCAAATGTGAGAGCAGCAATAATAACTGTAGAACTTTGGATTAATAATAACCTAGAAGGATATTTATATTTAGATGTAACTTTGGGTTGCGATATTGATATCGAGAATATCACTTTAACTATGAGTAATGATTGTATTTTCCCCTTGAATGTGGCTAGACGCTGATGAGAAAAACTTACCGAAACTTTTATTAGGAAGCATTAGATTATTAGAGGTTGTAAAAGAATGGGTAAATAATAGTGTAGAAACATCTTTATAAGTGAAATCTAAAGAATATCTCTATTATTAATCTGTAGGATATTTTTTTATATAATTTTGAAGCTTAGTAGTATATGCAATAAATATAATAGTTACATTAATTAGTATATTATAGGGGGAGTTCAAACCAGGAAAAATAGGATACTTAGATTATCTATAGAGACTAATTCCTGCAATCACGAAAATGTTGTATGTCGTGACTTGAGAATGATACTGACTTTGATATAATTAAGATAAACACATGTAATTATGTGCTACTAAAACTATATATAACTAATTTATTAAGCATCTTTGCTTATAAGTAACAGAACGTGTTTTAAAAAAACTACTTTTTGTTGCTTATATGTAACGGGTGCTTTTTTTGTTGTCTGAAATAGTTTTAGATAAATTTAATAGCATGATAGGAGCTGAATTAAATGCGTAATTATTTTGATAAAGATTGGATAGTAAGTGATATTACAGAGGAAATGGGTGGAACACCTGCTATTGAGGTGAGGGGCTATTTTGATGAATTTAAAGAAGATGATGAGGTATGCTCATTTTTCTTTAATGACATTAACCCCATGTCTCAAGTTGAAAATGTTAGTTTAGTAAAGCATGCTCCGGATATGTATCGTTTTTTACTGAAAGCTGAAGGGTTTTTACCAAAAGATTTACGGCTTGAATGGATAAGAATTAAGAAAAAACTAGGTGAACAATTTGATATTGATGAACTTCCTTTGCCAGTAATTGAAGAGGAAATTTGTGATTACAATGACTCTATTGAAACTAATAATATTCCGATGGAGTTTTTAGAAATAAATAAGGTTTTAAGTTTTTATGATATTTCCGATGTTCGTTTTGATTACGATGATTATGAAGATGAAACGGGTATATTGGGATTTGTATTACATTCAAACGAACTGCTGGTTTATGTTTATATTTACGTTTTTATGGGAGAAGTCATAATTCGTTTGAAAATAATTGAAAAAGTTAAAGGCTTTATTTACTTAAACACAGGATGGTTAAATAAATATATAACTAATAACCTAGAGCTAAGCTCAATCATACTGGAAGCATTTCAACTTGCCAAAGATTATATTGCAAAGGATAGTACAGTAGAGTTTTATGATGAAGTTCGTAGACATTATCCTATGTCAACTCCAAGTCAAGAGCAACAACTAAAAAATTTAGAATATTTAATGTCATATTACTACCAAATTGAGAGCCGTTGGATATTGGAGCTTTAAATATAAATCGTTTTCAAAATATATGTATGCTTTTAACTAAAAGGATACGTACAGAATGTTGATTTACTAGGACTTTTGATTTGTGTGCTTATTAAATGTATGCTTATTATAATATATAGATAAAACCATACATAAGGATTGGGGTTTTTGGATGGCAAATTACACCAAGAAAAAAGGTATGTTAATCGATGTGCAGCCCCTAAGAACCAAAAGTGAAGTGCATGAAATTTTAGAGGCGTTAGGGATGTCAAAAGAATTTGGTTTGCGAAATCAATTGTTGTTCAAACTTGGAATTTCTACCGGTTTACGTTGTGGGGATTTAGTGGCTCTAAAAGTGGAACAATTGAAAGGGAAAAGCTCATTTAAAATTCGTGAGGGAAAAACGCAAAAAGAACGAACGGTTTATTTAAATAACTTAATGGCGGATATTGCAGATTACATTGAAACATTGCCGTCAGATGTAGAGTATTTATTTCCGAGCCGGAAAGGGAATGGACATATAACAACAACGCAGGCTTACCGTATAATCACTAAGGCTGGTGAAATGATAGGGAATGCATCAGTAGGAACTCATACGATGCGTAAAACTTTCGGCTATACGTATTATCAAGCAACTAAAGATGTGGCAACTTTAATGGAGATATTTAATCATTCGTCCCAAAAAACAACTATGAGGTATTTAGGACTTACGGATGAAAGTATCGAAAATAGTCTGAAAAAGATTTCGTTCTTTTAAGAGGATTCGAAGATATATTAATATATAGGAGATAAGGCGCGAGAATACTTTATCAAGCACGGTTTCATTGATTAATAGCGACTGACTGACTGACTGTGTACAAAAAGGCATAAATAGCCCCCTGCAACGTTCCTAGAGCGCGTGCGGGGAGCTATTTTTTATATTTCGTATTTTAATGTTCCAGTAATTTTTTGTGTTAGGTTTTTCGATGTAATTTCATAATTAATATCAAACGTTTCATTCGCTTTTATTAAAAGGTAACAAGGGAACCACATACTTGTTGATGGATTAAGCTCATCAAATGTGAATTTTAATACTTGAGCATCTGAACTTATATAAGCAGAAAAATATAAAATTTGTTCTGTCTCATCTTCAAATTCAGCATGTAAAGTTTTAAGTTTATCTTCAAAAGATTCCTTATAAGAGAAAGGTAATGGAATATTTGTTATTGGTAATGCAGGTTTATACTGTTCAGCACAATAATATTCTAATAAATCACTAGTCTCTTTGGGTTTTAAAATTGATTCAAGTAAATTGTTAGTAAAATACTCTATAACATAATAGTTAGGTTTTTCGATTTGTTCAGCAGTTAAAATTTGAACGTTTTTAGGGAATGTTAATTTTACTGTAATAGATTCATTATACTGATGTCCGATATTAGATAAAATTAAAGGTGCAATTGAAAATCCGTCTAAATAATTAAAATAATCTAGAAACCCTTTTATTTCAAATAGCATAACCTCGTAGTCTCTAAATAAATCATATTTTTCTTTTTCTTTGTCGGTACCAATAATGGTTGTTCCACCACCTATGGCTAGGTTTAAGGTGCTCTTTTTTAAATCACCGAAGTCAAAAAAGTCACCTTTCAACTCGATACCTGTAATTTGCTTTGTGATTTCATAACATTCTGCTTGTTCATTATTACTAATGATGATAGGTGAATTTATGTTAAATTTAATAATATTATCGATGCTTTCATTGTTATCTGCGTCGTTTTTCTTAGGCAAATTAATAGAAGAAACTTTATGAATGAGCTGTTTAAGAGATTCAATTTTTTCCTTGATAAAAGTTGAGCTTGAATATGCTCTTCTTAACCCTGTAATACTATTAGTAATTGTTTCGTTTTTAGGATTATAAAAAGCCACTGAAAGTTGATTGTTAGTTATTGGCGTAAGTGAGACAGATGACTCACCATGTTCATTTGCAAATAAAGTTAAATGGTTTGTCACTTTTTCTTTCAGCAATTCACTAGAATCATAAGTGTCATATAGACCTTTGGATTGGCATTCAGTCTTGAAATCCTTTAACCGTTGATATTGTTCATAGTCTATTGAGTCTGGCATTACAGGTTTATTAGAAAAATAAAGCATTACTTTTTTATTCTGCTCCATAAATTCTGTAATTTCCTCAACAGTACCTGATTCTGCCACTCCTGTATGCGTTCCTAACTTAGTCCAAAAAGCTCCGATTAATATATCTGATGTTTCTACTATTTGTTTGTTGATTAAACCCTGTGGACGTCCACCCATAGTAGGTATAGTGTGAGTCTCCCATTTAATAGGTAGAAAGACAATCTTATAATGCTCTGAATTCTTTGTGTTCCATTCATGAAGAATTTTGGGTATTAATTCTCTTTCTTCAGATACGTCAGAAGGTGATGCGATTAGTACTTTGTAAACTTTTGCGTTGAAAGCCATGTAATTACCTCGCTTCATTTTTTCTAAAATATGGTTACTATTAATTATAATCAAAATTCCTATTTATTTATATTGTTTAAATGATACAATTTAAGTAAGCACGAACTAAGTGCTGCCTAAATCATAAATAAAGTCTGCTTATAAAGCACTCATGCTTATATGTAATATTCAGTTTTAAAAAAAACTGTCTTTGTTACATATATGTCATGGGTGCTTTTTTTGATGCTTGGAGGAGGACAGAAAATGCAGAATGCTAAAGTTCAACGCTTTATTAAAGAGGGAAGGGGGCAAGGAACCGGGAGCGAGTATGTGCCTTGGGTGAAAACATCGGACTATTCGAGCAAAGGCAGAGCTACTCGTATTCGAGGGATAAAAACAAAGCGTATACATCATTTACATTCAGACAACCAGCTACGCGCGTTTTTCATGTTTGAGCATAGCGATGCTGTTTTGGACATTCGTGAAAGCTTCCCATTATTAGATGCAATGGAAGTTATCGATGATAAAGACGGGTTACGCTTTGATAAATTCACTGATTCAGAAGGCAGTGCATTAGTAATATGCACAACGTTTTTACTTACTGTACGAGAAGAAACGGGTGAGGAAAAACTCGTAGCAAGGTCTGTGAAAAATACAAGCGAGCTAACTAAGAAAATAACATTAGAAAAGCTAGAAATTGAGCGTCGTTATTGGAAAGCACGAGGTGTAGATTGGCAAATAGTGACCGAAAAGCAACTTCCACGACAATTTTGTAACAACATTGAATGGTGCAGGGAAACTTTATTAGAGGAAATGAAAGAGAGTGAATTGGCGGGTGCATTGTTATCGTATATCAAAAACAATCCCTCCATACCAATTAAATTGCTATTTAGTGAATTTGAACATAAGCAGGAAATAGAACCAGGGCAAGGATTATGGCTCTTTCGCTATTTATTAGCGAAGAAATGTTTGGAAGTGAACATTAGAAATCCTATTAATCTTGCTGCAACACTAGAGGAGTTAAAGTAGGAGGTCATTATGAATTTTATTGTAAACCAGCTATTTAGACATAGTAATGGCAATGTTATTCGTTTGCTACATATTAATCGTTTCACAGATGTTTTGTATGTATTGAATATGGAAGGGAATCGCTGGCCTTATCCGATGCAATCGAAGGATTTATTAGAAGCAGTTCAATCAAATATGTGGATGGAGGTTCCCGATACGTATATTCGTGCTGTTCCTGAAGAAAATTTAAATATGAAGGAACGAGAAAAACGAGATAAAGCGTGGAAAATGATAATGGCATTTTTAGGGGAATTAGAGAGTGAGGAGTTAGCTTTTATAGGTAGCTATCGTAAACCGGCTATTGATACGGTACTACGTAAATATCAGATGAGCTATAACGGATTCAAAGCATTGCTGCTGAAATATTGGAAAGGTGGAGGGACGAAAAATAGTTTACTGCCTAATTATTATAAATGTGGCTCCAGTGGAGAGAGCAGAAATCTTTCAAATAGAAAGGTAGGTAGACCATGTAAGAATGGCAGATATGGCATCAATATTGATGATAAAGTGAAACGCCAATTTAGAGCAGGGTTGAATAAGTACTATTACAACGAGCGCAACAATAGCTTGAAGTTCACATATGAAATGATTTTGAAAGATTATTACACAGTTGATTGTACAGATGATAAGGCTGGGGCAATACTGATTTTAGCGAAAGCAGTGCCTAGTTATAATCAATTTTTATATTGGTTTAAGAAAATAAACGATACGAAAAAAGAAATTATCCAACGCCAAGGCTTACGTAACTATCAGCAAAATTATCGAACAATTATTGGTGCTTCTACGAGCGAGGGATGGCAATTTGATTCGACGCAATTTGATATTTATTTAGTCAGTTCTACAAATCGTAATGTAATTGTTGGACGTCCTATTTTGCACTTAGCTGTATGTGCCTTTACCCGTATGATAATGGGATTCTGCATCTCCTTCGAATCATTAAATGGTTATGGGGGAGAAATGTTGGCACTTTATAATGCGATGACTTCTAAAAAGCAGTTTTGTAAAAAGTATGGCATTGATATTGAAGATACTGAATGGCCATATGGTGTGCCAAGCAAAATCCTCACTGACCAAGGAGCTTTAGAAGGGAAACGGATTGAACATGCAATTGAGCAATTAGGTATCGCCATTCAGCAAACACCGCCATATCATGCTGACTATAAAGGAATCATTGAACAAGCTTTTGAACAGCTCAATGTTAAAATAAAGCCTTTTGCTGATGGTGTAGTCGTAAAAGGTAATCAAGCAAAAGAGCGCGGTCAAAAGGATTATCGCTTACAAGCTACAATGACGATTGATGAATTTACGAAAGTAGTAATTAAAACAGTACTTTTTCATAACAATCATCATGTATTAAAGGATTATGTGCTTACTGAAGAGATGATTGAGCTAGGTGTAGAGAAGATACCGATTAAGCTTTGGAATTATTATGTCAGTTCTTATAAAGGTAGTGTGCGAATGCTACCTGAAGAATTAATTCGTATAAATCTTTTGCCAATAGACACGGCAACTTTGACTGCGCGCGGTGTATCGTTTAGAAAAATGCTTTATGCTTCACCAGAGTTGTTAGCTGCGGGGGACTTTGTAGAAGCTCGTGTGAATGGAAGTAGGAAGTTAAAAATATGCTACAACCCATTGGATATATCAGAAATCTATATGTATCGGGATGATGGACATCTTCAAAAGCTTGCATTATTAGAACATCTGCTTACTTACGCTGGTAAAGGTCAAGATGAGGTAGCGGCTCTCAAAGAATATGAGCAAGATAAAGACCGCAAAAATCAAGAGCAAGAACTGCAAGCGAAGATTCAATTATATGAAGAGCTTGAAGTAATAGTGGAAAATGCTAGAGAGGAAAGCGTGGCAGAACGTGACCCAAACTTATCGAAGGCTCAAAGAATTAGGGGGATTAAAGATAACCAACAAGCAGAACGAATGCTACAACGCGAAATCTTGCGAGAGCCAGTGCCAGAAGCGTCCATGGAATTAGAAGAAGAGTTTGATGAATTTGCGATGTTTAGAGGTGGTAGGGATGAATAAAATCTATTTGGAGAATGGTATGGATGCTGTACAGGCGACCTATCATCAATCACCGTTAGAGGAATATAACAGCAATCCTTTTATTCAAGCGTTGCCACCATTAATGAATAAGCAAGCGATTATTGATAGTTTAGCGATGTCGATTTCATTTGATGAGTCGGAACGGGACTATGATAGTGCGTTTCGTCTTCATATGGTACAGAGGCTTTATAAATTATTTCAGCCATTGCCTCGGCATTTGGATGTTTGGAACACAACTTTCTCTTTGCTTTATCAGGGCTATATTTCACGTAATCCATTTGACAAGGAATATATACGCCAACGTAATCAAATGGGCAAAGAGATTATTAATAAAAGTTTTGATATAAACAATCAGTCAACATTCCGCACCACTGCTAGCTGTGCAACTTTAATTGGCTACTCTGGAATGGGTAAGACCAGCTCTGCCCAGAGAGTTTTAAATAATATCCCGCAAGTTATCGTGCACAACGAGTATAAAGGGCAGCCATTTAATCAGTTGCAACTAACGCATTTAACATTACAAACACCTCATTCATCGAGTCTAAAAGCATTAACACTTCAATTCTTTTTAAAGGTCGATGAAATATTAGGAACTGATAACTATAGAAGAAATGTGTCTAAAAATACGTCAGTAGATGCGATGCTTCCGCAAATGGGACAAGTAGCAAATAACATTGGGTTAGGTCTGCTGGTTATAGATGAGATTCAGCATTTGCAGAACCGTGCTATCAAGCAAATGATGAACTACTTTGTTACGCTAATGAATTCATTTGGTGTACCTATATTGTTCATTGGTACGCCAGCTGCTTACTCGATTTTTCAGCAGGAGTTCCGAATTGCGCGGCGAGTAAGCGGGAACGGGGAGATTACTTGGAATAACATGGAGAACGATAAAGAGTTTCGTTTCTTTTTACAATCTCTATGGAGGTATCAATGGACGCGCACTTTTACGCTCTTATCTGATGAGATGGTGGCAGTATTTTATGAACATACACAGGGCGTATCAGATTTAATAGTTAAGCTATTTGCCAATGTACAAGTAATGGCTATTTCTACGGGTAAAGAAGCATTTAATGTGAGCATGGTGAGAAAAGTCGCTAAAGAGCAGTTTAAGCTGATGCAACCTATGATTGATGCTATTAAATCTAAAAATCCATACAAAATGCATCAGTATGAGGATTTGCGAAAGTTAGCAATGGAACAGCAAGCTCAACCTGTTATGCATACTGCTGTTAGTCCTATGAAGGTATCGAAACAATCGATTGCTATTAAAAATCCGCAGCCTATAAAGGTAACGCAAGAATATGTCTATAAAGAGGATGACATCCGTTTTAACTATCAAAAAGCCATAGAGGCAAACACTATGTATGATGCATTAGTTAAACAAGGATATATAGATGGCATGCAGCATTGGATTGGAGGTGTGGGGAATGTTAAATAACTTCCCAGTGCTCTATCCAGACGAATTGTTTTATAGCGCTATTGCGAGATATAGGCAAGCGAATGCGATTGATAGCAAACTAGGGGTGGAAAGGGACATCTATGGGATAGAGCGGCATCATAAAGTAGGTAAGTCGGTTTATTTTCCACAGAAGCTTGAAACATTTATTGAAAGGTTGCCCTTCTATGGAAACTTATCAGTGGATGAACTGATTTGGGAACATACGATGTTTCCGTTTTATACAGCATTTATGACCGATGACAAAACCAATGAGATATTTGAAGCGATGAGCTATGGGAACCGGATGAGTATAGAGAATATGGTCGGTATTCCAATGTCTAAGATTAAAACCCCGCAGTTCTTGAGGTACTGCCCTTGTTGCTACGAGGAAGACTTAAATAAGTTAGGTGAAAGCTATTGGCGCAGGTTGCCACAAGTTCCCGGAGCGCTGTATTGTCCAATCCACAAAGTGCTTTATAAGGATAGCGCCATAGATATCACGAAAGAGAATTTAGATTATATCTGTGCAGATGATGATGTATGCAATGAGGAAACGGCGAATGATGAAGAGGTGGTGGAATATAAAGAGCTAGATGAGAGATACGTACGAAATGTGCAATGGCTCATGCAAAATCGGATTCGTTTACCACCGAATTACATTAGTAGCTTCTATATAGATAGATTAAGGGAAGCAGAATTAACATCTTACGTCGGCAATATAAAGATGACAGAGTTTCTTGAAGCTTTCCAGGGACATTACTCTGCAAATTATCTAGAACTGATGCAGAGCGCGGTCAGTATAGATGAAAGAAATAGCTGGACGAAGCTCTTTATAAGGAATACATCAAAAAATAGAAGTCCGCTACGACACTTGCTAATGCTTCAGTTCCTAAAAGTACAGCTAGCAAAGTTGTTTGAAATGGAACCAGTAATAGGGAAGCGACCAAAGAAAAAGAGCAATCGAGTTCCGATTTATTCAAGTGAGGAACGAAAACAACAATGGCTAGTGTTGCTTACAGAACATCCAAATGCGAATCGGAAAGAATTAAGAAAAATTAATAATGGATTGTTTGCATGGTTACGGATTCATGAGCGTGAGTGGTTTGATGAGGTAACGCCAAAAGGTTGTAAAAGGAGGAGAGATTAAACGTGAAATGTATAAAAAAAGGTGTTTATTTGTTGAGACAAAGTATTGATTTTTTTCAAATATACAAAGAATGCAACAGTCAACGATACTTGTACTCTAGCTTGGTAAACCTTATAAAATCAACAGAATTATTTACGAAAGATTTATTACTTCAAAAGGAAGAGTACCTTCTATATAAAAATCATACTGACGAGAAATTTTTAAAAATTGTAAGTAGTAATAGAAACCAAGGTGGTGGACCTTTGTATTCTTCTGCGAGTACAGAAGATGTTGCGCTTCAACTACTTGACTATAAAGATTCTTTAAAATTATTAAATGCTCATTATTGTTTAGATAGTGAATTAATAAATATGTGCATAAAATTAGAGCTATTTGAAAAAGAGTTACTTAATTTAGAAGTAGATTTGTATAGGCTTACTATAATTGAGTGTTGTATGTTAAACGTGTTTAACTTTTTAAGTAGATTATTAAGGTTGCTTGGAGAACAAGAGAGTGAAAGTGTGAGGAAGGTGGTTAAGGAGATAAAAGGGGAACTACAAGAGTTCACCGAAGAGTATGAAGGCGGGAATCATAAACTGTTACGTGGTTGTTAGGAGGAAGTAAAAAATAAGATAACTAATTAAGATGGATTAAAATGGAATTCACAAAACTCCCTTGTTATTATAAAAACAAGAGAGTTTTTTTGAGCGAATAAAGACAACTAGGGGGTTTATATGAAGAAAATAATATATTTTGACGAAGGGTCAGCAACTGATATTTTACTTATGGAGCATGGGGGACAAATTACAGAAATCAATGAAAGTACAGGGACTGTAACGCTGAAAGGACAGGTTGATGGAAGTGCCGAAGGAAAAGCAGGCACTGGGTTTTTAAATATAGTAAAAGCTACATTTAGCGTTAAATCGACTGGGGCGGTTTCCTTAGGTAAAGATAAAATAGCAACAAAAACAATAACTAATACTATATTAACGGATTTTTTAATCTTAAAAGATAGATTGGTTCGTGAAAATAAACTTGTTGTATTGGATGGATATAAAGTTTATGCATTAATTAACTCTTTTGCTTATTTAAAAATGTATGCACCTTATATGAAAGTATTTAAGGAGGATTCGACAGCGTTTGAAGGTAGCCAGGATTTCAATTTGCAAAACGTTGATGAGATTTTAACTACAGCTAAAAGTTACTATGAACTAATAGGTATAAAAAATGGCGAGAAAATTATTCTTAGGTTTAATATAAATGAATTTAAAAATGCGTATGTGTTAACAGATTTGCCTAAAATGAATTTGAAATATCTTGCTGTAGAAGTGGGAACTTGTACGGAGGATGAGTTATTAATTGAAAAAGAATTGGCTGGTAGTAATACTAGTCAGCCACAAAATCAAATAAACGTATCAGAATTAATTAGAGGGAATATAGAGGGGGCATCAGAAGAGAACGATTTACATTTGAAAATATACGATGTAATACTCGGAGGGATAGGAATTAGTGATGAAGTTTAATGTGATTTACGGACCTTTGAAATATTTTAATGAATGCCTTCCGGCGGAGGATACTATTAATTTAACGGAATTAATTAGATGGAGTGATGCTAGAAGAAATAATCCGTTAGAGGACAAGTTAATAGGTAGTTATGAAAATTTGGTGGTTTTCGGAGATGAGTACGGAGGGGTCACAGAAGCCTTTATCGAAATGTTTGTTTTAGGGATAATTAGTTTCCAAGAGTTTTTGGGGTATTCAGAGGTGTACTTACATAATCCGCCTAATAGAATTGTTGGTCAAATAGAAAGGTATAAAGAAGAATTTAATTTAGAAGTAGGCATAAAACAGTTTGAACATTCTAAGATTACCAAAAGCGAGATAAAAAGAATTAGAGATGAATTTAGTGGCACAATACTTGGACAAGAGAGAGCAAAGGACTCATTGTTACAGAATTTATATGATATTGTTTCTCCTAAAAAGAGAAAACCTAAAGTAATCATGTTATATGGTCCCCCAGGGGTAGGTAAAACTGAAACAGCAAACTTTATTAACAACATAGTTAATGATGGGCAAAAAATATTTAGAAAACAATTCTCGATGTATCATAATGATAGTTTTTACAGTTATATTTTCGGAGATAGAAGTAATTCGTTTGCGAAGGATTTAATTGAAAGAGAATCAAATGTGATACTGCTAGATGAATTTGATAAATGTAATAAGTTATTTTATAGTGCTTTTTATCAGCTCTTTGATGAAGGGGTTTTTGAAGATAAGTACTACGAGGTTAACCTAGATAATGCAATTTTCCTGTGTACTTCAAACTATCGCTCTGTAGCAGAAATTAAGCGAAATTTAGGTGAAGCGATTTATTCCAGATTTGATGGCTTTGTAGAGTATGTTGAGTTAGCTGAAGACGTTAAATTAAAGTTAATTAATGATATATTTGCATCAGAAGTAGAACTACTAGACGAACAAGATAAAGATTTTATATACGAATATAATGTTAATGGTTTTAAAATACCTGAATTATTGAAAACACAAGTTAATGTTTTAAATAATGTAAGGGAAATTAGGAGATATTTAAAACAGATGATAGCAATACCTTTGGTGGAAAGACTTTAAAAAAATTCTTTACAATTAGGGTGAGAACGATGAGTCGGATTGAAGATTGGACTAATATATTAGTGGATTTAGGAATTTCTAAAGAACATATAGAATCAATGAAAGACTATCAAATGCAATCGATAGCACGATATCTTCCATATTATGAAGAACAAAAAAGGGAAGAAAAAACTGAATTAATATCTACGAAGAAAATAAAAGGAATAAGTACAGGATGGAATACGAGTGGAAATTCAATTTATAGTTTATTCTTCTCGGTAACAGGTGAAATAAAATTGAAAGGAGAAGGAGGGATACATGCTAATAGAATACTTGAAAATTTCAATAGCTTACAAAAGAATGGCTTGAAGTATCAGCATGATTTTTATGTTAACGAAACACTAGAACCAGTTTTAAGAGATGGTTTACCACGGCTTCAATATTTTTTAGATGATGATATTTACTTTTCTGGAGCAACACATAGAACAATTTGTGCATTAATGTTTAATGCATCTGAAATGGTAGGGAAAGTAAAAGTATATAAGAAAAATTATGTAAAATATGAGAATTGGTTATTGAGTAATGATAATCAGAAGGTGTGGAAAGAGTTATTAAAGAAAGAATTTAGAAATATATTTATTAAAATTGAATCAAATACGTATAACAAAGTAACGAGGGTGGAAATTCATTTCAATAAACCAAAGATATTTCTTGGGGAAGTCCAAGTGGAAGTCAGGATAAATCCATCTGGTGAAGAATTATTAGATAAACAATATTTTCAAGA
This sequence comes from Lysinibacillus sp. LZ02, assembly GCF_050613145.1. Taxonomy (GTDB): domain Bacteria; phylum Bacillota; class Bacilli; order Bacillales_A; family Planococcaceae; genus Lysinibacillus_B. The sequence goes on from NZ_CP192507.1 coordinate 163,358, forward strand.
TGAAAAGTCTAGACTAAAGTTTTTGGTGAAGAAGCTAGAAGAGTTGGATGAATTAATAGGAGACCTATATTCTGAAGTCAAGTTACCCTTTGTATATCGTGTATCTCTTAAATATAATTTGAAATTTTTATATGAAATTAAGCTTTTATTGGAAGAGAACAAGTACTATTTTATAGATATAAGAAATTCTAGGAATGAAATAGAGGGCACTTTAAGAAAGATATTCCAAAGACAATTAATTACAGAAGGTAGTAACATAATAAAAAACAAAAAATAATTTGTATAATCTTTACTATGTCCGAGCAGAACAAAGAGCTGCTTGAGCGAACAAAGTCTCGTCAAAAATAGAACAAAGAACTAATACGATGCTGGAGCAATAAATGAAGAACAGGAAAATCCCTCGTGGATTCTCCTGTTTTCGCGTTATATATGGCGAGAATTAAAGAAGTGATATACTCAAAATAATAAGTTCTATGGTTGCACCAAATTACTATTAAGACTTTAATTCTTTTTCATAAATATCTTTCGTCATCTTAGCGATTTCTTCAGCGTCTATTGACTTACCTTTATATTCCGATTCAGCCACTTTTTTCATTACTTCGATGTAGCTTACGGCTAATGCTGTAGTTAAAATACTTGCAGTTCCACCACTAATCACCCCACCTACAAAAGTTCCGACTCCTGGGATGAACTTTAATAGATTTGATACGATATATCGGCCTGCCATTGCTGCTCCGCCACTTCCAACTAAGGAACCAACTATTCCGGAAATTATAGATTTGTTAAGCGAAACACCAAATATTGTGGTAATGTGCGCCAACATTCCTACCTGCATAGGAACTAGGACTGCTGCATCAGAGAATGGTATTGGCGTAAATCCCGCTCCAAAGCTTCCAGTAATATATGCTGTAGACCACGCTAAAGCATCTTCAGCCTTTTTATCAATGTTAACTTTTTGAGCATTGGTAAAAGACTTTTTTACTGCCTCGGGTAGTATTTGATAGGTGCGGTCAACAAGTTCAATTAATCCATTTGGTTTAATAATAATATCTTCATCAATTTCCACTTCTTCAGCAACTACTGCTTGTACTGCCTTAACGTTAAGGTTTTTGTTTTCTAAAAGGTTTTTAAATTCTTTAGCGTCTTTACCATAACATTGAGTCAGCACTAAGATAACGGGTACTTTTTTTGAAAACTTGGTCATTAATTCAATTTCTAAGTCTTCGATTCTTTTGGATTGAGCATTAATACAATACCAAATAACGTGAATGTAATCTTCTTCGTTACGGCTTAAATATAGTTCCTCTATCTTACCTTCGATTTCTTCAGTGATTTCTTCTTGAGTTTCGCTTTTTAACTCCAGACCCTTAGTATCATAAATATTAATAGGAATACCTTTTTTAGAAATTTTTCTTAGATGTTGTGTTACTGGTTCACCCATCCCGGTTTCGGCTAGTTTTTCGCGGAAAACATTGTTAATTAACGTGCTCTTTCCAACACCTGTTTTTCCAATAATCATAATGTTAACGGGTTTAAGTTTTTCGTTTTCGTTTTTTAATTTATTTATGAAATCATCTACAAAATCTATAGTGTTCTTAGTTGTAGTCATAAGTACCCTCCTCCTGTATCAAATTATAATTTGTATACTAATATTAACATTTATTATATTATTCGGATAATATAATAATCTCCAGACAACAAAGTCAAATCGAAATTAGAACAAAGAATTGCACCCATGTCAGATGAAAGTGAGAAGAACAGAAGAATGCCGCGGCTTCATCTGTTTTTTATAGTGTAATTAAATATGTTATATTTTGTAAATTTATACATACTGTAGTTAAGTTGTTTATTGAAAGTAATAAACTATTGAATGCTAATAAAACCGTAAAGGGGGCAGACATAATGTCAGTAAGTTTAATTTCTAAGAATCTATTAAATCAATTCCAAGAGTTATTAGAAAAAACGGAAGGTGAATTAAATATTATTTCGCCTTTTATTGGTACTCAAACAGCTAACATGTTAGCGGAGTGGTTAGTGAAAAATCCTTCAATTGAATGCAATATCATTACACGCTTTTATCGAGAGGACTTTATTGAGCGTGTAAGTAGTATTTATGGATTAGAGCGTTTATTACACGCTAATGCAAACATTTATGCGTTAGTAGATTTACATTCAAAACTATATTTATTTGATTCGCATTCTACAATAATTGGTTCGGCAAATTTCACTAAAGGTGGATTTATTTCAAATCACGAGCTTTGCGTACTAATAGATGAAGAACATGAAATAGCAGAACAAGCCCATGAATATTTCTTTGATTTATTTGACCAAGTTAAAGCTTTTGAGGATGTTAGTAAGGTTACTCAAGGATGGATTGATGAAGAGAAGAAACATGTCCCACAATTAGGTGCAGAAAGAAAAAATAAAACAGTTGTTTACTCAAATAACAAGAAACGGGGTGCGGAACTGAAAAAGATAGTTCAATCCGATTTATTTGAAAAAATACTTGAAAATAAAGTTGAAGATAATGATGCTGATGGTATTTGGTTGAAATTTGAGGGCACAGGAGAGGACAGGATTCCTAATGACATTAATTATCAACAAATGAAGGGTATCAGAAAGCGAGATTTGAAAACCACGTATTTTCCAAGACAGCCAAGTGGGATTTTAAAAGATGACATATTATTTCTAACAATAGTAAGTTATGATGAGCACGGAAAAGCTACGCCAATGATTGTAGGGTATACAAAGACTTCTGGTTTTAATAAAAACAATGTTGTAGGGGATGAAGAAATTAAGGATACTCCTTGGAAACATCGTTTTCCTTATTATGTTGAATTTACAGAGGGTAGCGTAATAAATGCACCAATAAAAAATGGTATACGATTAGTAGACTTATATAATAGCCTTGGTAAGGCTGCATTTCCTTCTTTAAGAAAGAGAGGAAATGTTAGTCAAAGCACTCTACAGAGTATGCACTTTAGAAGGTCGCATATTCGAATTACACAAGAAGCCCATGATTTTCTTATAGCAGAATTGAAAAAAAGATTTAGTAGATATGGAGAAATAACGCTTTGAATTATACGGAACAAGAATAAAAAAACATATAAGGAGAAGATGTTAGATTGCAATTCAAATTTACAGCAGTATTATTACTAGTTATTGTTTTTATTGTAGGTTGTTCCTCTCAAGATTCAGATGTGACAGAAGAAATTAATATTGATGTTTCTGATTATTTCCCGCTTATTGGTTTAGAAAGGACATATATCGAATACGGAAATACTGGTCAAGAAGAAATTTATAATGACATCGTCATACAGGAATACGACAAAGAGGGCAATGAAGTGATATATATTCATAGATATGGTGGCCTTATAGGGGAATCAGTTCTAGAGTACTCTGTAACGGAAAAAGAAATTAGATTGATTTATAGAATTAATTCACTATTAAATAAAGAAGTAAATGAATTAGAGTTAAGTAGTAACAAGGAATGGTTTACAGGAGATGGTGATGACTCTAAAAGTATTATTACAGGAAGAGATTTAACTGTTAAAACTAAAGCTGGTACTTTTAATGATGTATTAGAAGTTACTAAAATTAAAGATTCATCTGAACCAAAGATTGTTAAATATTATGCCCCTAAGGTTGGAGTTATTAAAACGGTATATCTATTAAGTTCTGAAGATGAGCATGTATATAGTGAATTAGAGTCAATAAACTTGGATATTCTTTTAGGTAGCGTAGATAAAAATAAAATTGAGACTAATGATGAGAAAGAAGAGATTAAACAACAGGAGATAATTGATAGCAAAATCTATGTTGATAATAGATATGGATTCAAGTTTCAACTTCCGTTTGAACAAAGCGAAAATATAAAATCAAATTATGATACGTGGAATGAAAAAGTTATCTTGAAATTTACTTATATAAAAGAAGATGTAGAACAATCTCTATTTAGTATTATAATTGATGATGAGGTAATAGAACAAAGTAATTGGGAGAACCCGATGGATGTGTATTTGGGGAATAATGGAGTGTATACATTTTCGCTATCAATAGTACCCGAACCAAGTATATCCTTGATACAATCTGGTGACGAAAATATTCTTGAGTACGTTCAATCGATTATGGAGAATATGTATA